>JBDROR010000247.1:0-39523 GCA_043809805.1 bacterium | reverse complement strand
CATTAGGGGAGCATTATGATAAAAGGTCAAATAACAAAAGTCGCGGGGCCGCTTGTAGTTGCTGATAATATGACCGGTGTTAGTATGTATAATGTGGTCAAGGTAAGTAAATATGGGTTGGTTGGAGAAGTTATAGAATTAAAACAGGACAAGGTATCCATTCAGGTTTATGAAGAAACCATAGGCATAGGACGAGGAGAACCTGTCGAAGATACGGGATTTCCGCTTTCCATCGAATTAGGGCCGGGCCTTTTGGAATCAATATTTGACGGGATTCAAAGGCCGCTTGATGTAATCAAGGAAAAGGCCGGAAATTATATAACACGCGGGATTTCCGTTCCGGCATTAAACCGCGATAAAAAATGGACATTTGAACCTCTTGCAAAGAACGACGAAGCCGTTTTTGCGGGCGATAAACTAGGTGTTGTTCAGGAAACAGTCCTTATCAAGCATTATATTTTAGTCCCGAATGATATTGAAGGAGAATTAATTTGGATGGCGGGAAAAGGCGATTACACAATTACTGAACCGATAGCCAAAATAAAAACCTCCGAAGGTATAAAAGAAATAACAATGCTTCACAAATGGCCTATGAGAAAAATGCGCCCTTACGCAAAAAAAATGGCGCCAAAAGAATTGTTGTCTTCAGGCCAAAGGGTAATTGACACATTTTTCCCTGTGACCAAAGGCGGGACAGCCTGTATCCCCGGCCCCTTCGGGAGCGGGAAAACCGTAGTCCAGCAGCAGCTTGCGAAATGGGCGGACGCGGATATCGTTATCTACATTGGATGTGGTGAGCGTGGAAACGAGATGACGGATGTTTTGCTGGAATTCCCGGAATTAAAGGATCCAAAAAGCGGCGAGCCTTTGATGAAAAGAACTGTTTTGGTCGCAAACACATCAAATATGCCCGTAGCGGCGCGCGAGGCGTCAATATACACCGGTGTCACTATAGCAGAGTATTACAGGGATATGGGTTATAATGTGGCAGTCATGGCTGACTCTACATCCCGATGGGCCGAAGCATTGCGTGAAATTTCCGGACGGCTGGAAGAGATGCCGGGTGAAGAAGGGTATCCGGCCTATCTTGCATCCAGAATTGCTGGATTTTATGAACGCGCAGGTCAGGTTGTATGTCTTGCGAGCAAGGACAAACGCATAGGAAGCATTTCAATTATCGGGGCAGTATCGCCTCCCGGTGGAGATCTTTCTGATCCGGTAGTTCAGGCTACACTTCGTATCGTAAAGGTATTTTGGGGGTTGGAGGATAAACTCGCGTATCGCAGGCATTTCCCTGCAATAAATTGGCTCAGGAGTTATTCCTTATATCCCGTTGCTCCGGAAATTTCCGGATTGCGGGATCAATCCATGCGTATTCTTCAGGAAGAAGCGGAATTAGAAGAAATTGTTCGGCTGGTCGGTGTTGACGCCATGTCCGATCATGATAAACTTATAATGGAAACCGCAAAATCAATCAGGGAGGATTTCCTTCACCAGAATGCTTTTGATGAACAGGATACTTATACTTCATTAAAAAAACAATACAATATGCTGAAACTCATACTTTTATTTCATGAAAAGTCCATGATTTGTTTAGATAAAAAAATTCACGCTAAAGAAATTTTCAAACTGCCTATTCGGGAAGAAATTGCCAAATCAAAATTTATTCCTGAGGAACAATTAGAGGCTTTTGGGAATTTGGAAAATGAGATAAATCAGGCTTTTGAGAAGTTATTTTCTATCCGTAACAAGAGCGATAAAGAAAACTAGATTCCCGCCTGTGCGGGAATGACACAAGGGGTGAACATGTTTAAAGAATACCTTTCCATCACTGCTGTCAGCGGGCCGCTTTTATTAGCGGAACATATTGAAGAGGTCAAATATGGAGAGCTTGTAGAGATTGAGCTGGAAAATAAAGAGATAAGGCGCGGTCAGGTATTGGAAGTTTCAGGCGATAAGGCTCTTATCCAGATTTTTGAAGGAAGTTCGGGTATCAATCTTACAGGAAGCCGTGTCAGATTTAGCGGTAAAAGCATAGAGATTGGAGTGTCTTTGGATATGCTCAGCCGAGTATTTAACGGGCTTGGTGCACCAATTGATAACGGCCCAAGAATATTGCCTGAGAAAAAAGTGGATATTAACGGAAGCCCGATAAATCCTTACGCGAGAGATTTCCCTAAAGAATTTATCCAGACAGGAATTTCTTCGATTGACGGAATGAATACACTGGTTCGGGGACAGAAACTTCCTATATTTTCCGGGTCAGGGCTCCCACACGCAAACATTGCGGCACAAATTGCAAGGCAGGCAAAGGTTTTAGGAAAGGAAGAGGAATTTGCTGTAGTATTCGGGGCAATGGGTATTACATTTGAAGAGGCAAACTTTTTTATTGAAGATTTTAAAAAGACAGGCGCTATTGACCGCGCAGTCCTTTTTATCAATTTGGCGAGCGACCCGCCGATTGAACGAATTGCCACGCCGCGTGTTGTTTTAAGCACAGCAGAATATCTTGCATTTGAAAAAGACAAGCATGTTTTGGTTATTCTTACCGATATGACAAACTATTGCGAAGCGCTCCGCGAGGTTTCTGCCGCAAGAAAAGAGGTGCCGGGCAGAAGAGGTTATCCGGGATATTTGTACACAGACCTTGCGTCAATATATGAACGGGCGGGACGCATCCAGGGACAAAAAGGTTCCATCACGCAGATCCCGATTCTCACAATGCCTGAAGATGACAAGACACATCCTATTCCTGATTTGACTGGATATATCACTGAAGGACAAATAATTCTCTCGCGGTCGCTCCATCAGAAAAATATCTATCCGCCGATTGATGTCCTGCCGTCGCTTTCGCGGTTAAAACAAAAGGGAATAGGACGAGGAAGAACAAGGGAAGATCATGCAGATGTGACTAATCAGCTTTTTGCCGGTTATGCAAGGGGGAAAGAGGCAAAGGAATTGGCGGTTATTCTTGGTGAGGCTGCGTTGTCGGATACGGATAAACTTTTTTCAAAATTTGCTGATGAGTTTGAAAATAAGTTTTTAACGCAAGGCGAGTATAAAAATCGCACCATTGAAGAAAGTTTAAATATCGGATGGGAACTTTTAAAAATCCTTCCACGAGGTGAACTGAAACGGGTTAAAGATGACCAGATTAAAAAATATATGGATAAATGAGGTCACCAGTGAAGAGTCCCGTCATTCCCGCGAAGGCGGGAATCCAGTTGTGAGGGTATGTTAAGGGGAAATAAATGTTAGCTGATGTCAGTTTAACCAGAATGAATTTGATGAAAATGAAAAAGCGCTATGTAATTGCGCTCCGCGGGCACAAGCTCTTGAAGGATAAGCAGGACGAACTGATGCGAAAATTTCTGGAGCTTCTTGATGAAATAAAATCATATCGCCACGAAGTTGAAAATGAGCTTCAGAAAGTGCATAAACAATTTTTATGGGCGCAGGGTGTAATGTCCAGAGAGTTTCTAGAAGAGGCAATTATGGTTCCGCAGGTATCCCTTAACCTTTCAACCGGCCATGAACAGGTATTTAACATCCAAACACCCAAACTGGATTTTAATATTGAGGGAGACATCTATTCTTATGGATTTCTTTGGACATCCCAGCAGTTAGACTTGGCATTGGACGGATACAAGAACATCTTCCCAAAACTGCTCCGTTTATCTGAGATTGAGAAAAGAGCGGAGCTATTGGCGTCTGAGATTGAACAAACACGAAGACGTGTAAACGCCCTTGAATATATCTTAATCCCTGAATTAAAACAGACAATCAAATATATCGTAATGCGCCTCGCCGAGTTAGAACTCTCCAACCAGATCCGGTTGATGAAAATCAAGGATATTGTCAGGAAACATTAGTAGTACTGCCGGGAAAACATTCAATTATCCGTACAAGGTCGTCTTTTGAATAATATTCAATCTCAATATGCCCGCCCTTCCCCCTTGTATTTATCTTGACCTGTGTGCCAAAAAATCTTTTTAGCGATTCTTCATATTGAAATAAAAATGGATCCTTAGATTTTTCCACTATGGGTTTTAATCTAATTCCTCCCTGCCGATTGGCTTTTTGAACTATCTGCTCAGTGTCCCTGACAGAAAGATTTTTTAGAATAATTTTGCCGTACACCATTAATTGTTCAACTTCTGTCGTAAGGCCTAATAATGCCCTCCCATGGCCATAAGTAATTTTTTCTTCCGTAATCGCCTTTTGAATTTCTTCCGGTAATTTCAAGAGTCTGAGCGTATTTGCTACGGTAGATCTTTCTTTCCCAACCTTTTTTGACAATTCATCTTGATTCAAACCGAAACTTTCCATCAACTTCCGGTACGCTTTTGCCTCTTCCATTGGATTTAAATTGGATCGCTGAATATTTTCAATCAGGGCAAGCTCCAGTGATTCCTCATTATTCGCATCCCGCACAATAGCCGGGATCTCCGTCAAGCCTGCTTTTTTTGCCGCGCGGAACCTGCGTTCTCCCGCAATTAATTCATAGGCTTCACTGTTGGCCTCGCCCTTTTTTCTAACTAATACAGGCTGAATTATGCCCTTTTCTTTAATCGATTCTACCAACTCATTCAGTTTTTCCTGATCAAAATCCTCTCTTGGCTGAAACTGGTTGGCAACGATAGAATTCAATGGAATTTTTATTACATGTCCTTCACTTATCGCCAAATGAACTAACTGGGATTCTAATTTATCAATACCGCTTCCAGGCATAGGTTCTGTTTCGACCTTTACTTGAGGAATAAGAGAATCTAAACCACGTCCCAACCCGCTTTTTTTAAGCATTTTCATTCCCTCCTAATAAGGTCACAAGTATTATTCTTAACTTGTGACGTGTGACCTTTCCTCACTTGTGACTCTTCTTTCCATCACTTCATCACAAAATTGCAAATATGTCTGCGCGCCAAGACATTTTATATCATAATATATTATTGGCTTGCCATAACTTGGAGATTCGCTTAGCCTGACGTTTCTGGGGATAATTGTTTTATAAACTTTATCAGTGAAATATTTCTGGATTTCCTGAACCACCTGCTTTGATAAATTCGTCCTTTCATCATGCATTGTTAAAAGCGCGCCGTCAATTTCCAATTGCAGATTTAACCGTTCTTTAACTAGTTTGATTGTGGCTAACAACTGGCTTAATCCTTCAAGCGCATAATACTCGCACTGAACCGGAATTATTACACCATCCGCCGAATTAAGGCTGTTCACGGTTAAAAGCCCAAGAGAAGGAGGACAATCAATCACAATATAATCATAATTGTTTTTTATCCCCGCTAACGAAGTCTTTAGCTTTGACTCTCTTCCCAAGACATCCACTAACTCAACTTCCGCGCCGGTCAGGTGAACATTAGAAGGGATTATAACTACACCGTGGCTTTCTGTAAGGATAATTGTATCTTCTATGTTGACACCATTAATTAAAACATCATAAATGCTTTTTTTAACCGTATTTTTATTTATTCCAAGCCCGCTTGTGGCATTTCCCTGCGGGTCCATATCGATAAGCAAAACATTTTTTCCCGCCCTGCCTAAGCACGCGGCTAAATTAATGGCAGTGGTAGTCTTTCCTACTCCGCCTTTTTGATTTACCACAGCAATTATTCTGGACATTTATTCCTCTCCAAACACATCCGCAAAATATGTGTATACCTTTACGCCCTTCTCTTTCCATGCGTCAGGCGAATTGCCGCTTTTTAAACTTAACTGTTCTAAAAAATCTGTTTTATTTGACAGGCCGCCCCAAACTTGCGGAAGAAAGGTTGCGTTGGATCCGCCAATCTTCAAAATTACACCGTCGCGCAGGGGCACTAATTTATTTAAAAGATCATCCGGTGAATCGAATTTTAATTCTTTAAGACTGCTCAAAACGCTTATTTCTACTTTAATATTTTTTAATTCCTCGTATTTAACCGGATGGAATCGTGGATCTTTCGTTGCGGCATTGATAGCATTATCCATTACCGCTTTATACAGAGGTTTTATTGCCTGTAAATATCCAATACAGCCGCGAAGTTTACCATCAAGTCCAAGCGTAACAAAACAGCCGTAGTCTTCCTTTATGGTTTGCGTCAATTCCTCTTCATCTATTTTTGGCATACTTCCATTTTTTAAATATTCATCTAATGTTCTTTTTACAAGATCCAACAAAAATTTCTTTTCTTTTTCATTTACTATACTTAATTCTTTCGCTTCCATAGAAGAACAGGATAGCACAATTAACACCAAAAAAACAATAAAAAATAGCTTTTTCATTCGAAAATCTCCCTTATTTCAATTTATTATATTGCCCCTACAACAGATTCCTCGCTTCGCTCGGAATGACAACGCTTTCAACAAGTGGGAGCACACATGGATTTACCCCTGCAATAATACTTTTTCCCCTTATCCAAATATTTCTGCTCGACCTTTGCGTCTTTATAACTATGAGGGTATTTATACCCCTCACCCGCGTCGGGCCGTGAAGAATGTTTGTCCTGCAAATGTATCGGAACATCCTGAACCCGCTCTTTACTTACATCTTCCATTGCCTTTTCAATAGCCATGTAACACGCGTTGCTTTTCGGCGCGCACGCGATATAGATTGCGGCTTCTGCCAAAGGAATCCTTGCCTCGGGCATTCCAATCAGTTCACTCACCTGGTACGCTGCGTTCGCAATCACTAAAGCCATTGGATCCGCGTCCCCGACATCCTCAGCGGCGCAAATAACGATTCTCCTTGCAATAAATCTCGGATCCTCGCCCGCATACAGCATTTTTGCCAGCCAATAAACCACCGCATCGGGATCCGATCCCCGCATACTTTTTATAAAAGCGGAAATTGTATTATAATGTTCATCCCCATCGCGGTCATATAAAACCTTTTTCTTCTGAATTGACTCTTCCGCAACTTGCAAAGCAAAATTTATTACATTATTTTTGTCCGGTTCGGTAGTTAATGCCCCTAATTCCAGTGCGGATAATGCCTTGCGCGCGTCACCATCGGACATTTTAATTAAATGCTCCAAGGCCAAAGGCTCCATTTTTATCTTTAATTTGCCTAATCCCCGTTCTTTATTTTCAACGGCATTTTTCAAAACAATCCGAACATCGTCATCATTTAACTTTTTTAAAACAAATATTTGCGCGCGGGACGTCAGCGCGGCGCAAATGGCAAAATTAGGATTTTCCGTGGTAAGTCCGATCAAAATGATTGTTCCATTTTCAACTGACGGTAATAATGCCTCTTGCTGAACTTTGCTAAAACGATGTATCTCATCAATAAGAACTATAGTTTTCTCCCCTTTTGTCTTGAGCTGATACCGAGCCTTTTCGATAACCTTTCTTAAATCATCTACTTTCGCAATTACAGCATTTAAGGATATAAAATGTGATTTTGTCACGCCGGCAATTAATTTGGCCAACGCCGTTTTCCCTGAACCGGGCGGGCCGGCCAGAATAATGGATACAATCCGATCCGCCTCAATTAATCGCCTTAAAATTTTTCCTTGTCCAAGAATATGGTTTTGCCCAACAAAATCCCTTAAAATTTTTGGTGCCATCCGCAAAGCTAAAGGCGCAATTTTTTCAATATTATTTTTTTCTTCCTCTTCAAATAAATTCATAAATTCGTCGTTTGTCACCCTTCGCCAAGGCTTCGGGTGATGTTCCATCGTTCGTATTTTGTCATTTCGACCGAAGGGAGAAATCTTTCGATTTATCACGCCCTGATTTCTGGGCGCAATAAATTGCGCCCCTACATCGGGCGACCACATAGGGTCGCCCCTACTCCGCTCGGAATAACAGACCTTCTTTCCAGTTCCTTATACAAGCTAAAATGGAAAATCGTTCCCCATAGGCCTAAAATATTGGAAATAATTGTTGCTGCTAACTCCCCTAAATTCAAAAGAGTCATCGAGTGGAAAGAAGAAAATATCAATTTAAAAAAACCGCTTAATCCGATATTAATAAAAACTAAAATCCCAACCATAACCAGCATGTTACCCACAAATTTCCCCAAATTACATCTCACAATTTTTTTACTCGACACTAAAGCGTCATTTCCCATTTTTCCCTTCAGAATTACTTCATATGGAACAAAAGAAAACAAAATAAAGAAAAACACCCCAGGCACAAAGAACAGCAAAGACCATAAAAAGATAATAAACCATGCCAAAATCTGTGTTTTATACAATCCTCCCATTTTGGGCCATACTTCTTTTAATAATTTAAAGATATTCAGACAATATTTTTCTTCCGGCTTTTCCCATAAGCTATCCATTATTGTTACCTTTATTAGTCGATCTATTAACAAAACGGCAACAAGTATGCCAACTATGGTAAAAACTAAAACTCCGCCGGAAAGGATAACTTTAAATGAAAATAATAATTCCGGGTTATTTTTTAATAAATTATTATAACTCGTCCACAAAAATCCCGCTAATGGAGCTATCATTAAAATAGGAATCCATACAAAAAGAGTTACCTGAAAAAGGATAGCCCACCTTTTAGTAAAAAACTCCCATGATTCCTTTAATAATACGGCTAAATCTTTTTTTTCTATTTCATTGGCCATTTTTACAATTCTCCACAGTTTTTATTTCTTTATCGGTTAAATCATATAATTTGTAAATCATTTACTAGGGATAAAGTAAATTCCTCGCAAACTTATATTTCTTCAATTAACATTGCTACCTGTTCAGGTGATGGAAGTTCTTTTTTAAGATTTACCGGAAGCTGCGTGGTTATCTTATATGTAGCAACACCAATCGGCTTTTTTGATACCCGCAAAGCATATTCTACAATCGTACGATCTTTATTTTTGCAAAGAATAATACCTATAGATGGATTTTCATCTTTCATTTTTACCAAATCATCCAATACAGCAAGATAAAATTGCATTTTACCCGCATGCTCTGGCTTGAATTCCACGCTTTTCAACTCAATCGCTACAAGGCACTTTAAGCGGCGATGGTAAAGTAAAACATCGATAAAAAATTCCTTGCCATTAATCTCAAGCCGGAATTGATTTCCCACAAATGTAAACACTCCACCCATTTCTATTAAAAAACGGTTAATTTTAGACATTAGCGCTCGTTCCAATTCCAGTTCGCTGTGATCTTCACCAAGTTCAAGAAAGTCAAAAGTATATTCATCTTTTACTGCCAATTTTGCCTGATTGCGGATTTTTTCAGAAAGAACTTTGTTGAAATTAGTTTGATTCAGCATTGTTTTTTCATAGGTTTTATTTTCTATTTGATGAATAAGAACATTTTTTGTCCAGCCAAATTTGCGCGTCATACGAATGTAAAATTCACGCTCTAAATTATCCTCGCAACGCTCCATTACAATAATATTATGCGTCCATCCGATTTCTTGCACCAATGGTGCAAGTTTTTCATTATTCTTATACTGCAAGTAAAATTTTCGCATACGCCACAGATTATCTTTTGAATACCCATTTATCCCCGGAAACTCTTTTTGCAAATCTTTTGCTAGATTCTCTACCACCGCCTTACCCCATCCATATTGATTCTGGCGCTCTACAATCATCCTGCCAATATCCCAATAAAGCGCTATAAGTTCTTTATTTACAGCTTTTAAAGCGTCATATTGAGCGCGGCGGATTCTTTCTTTTATTTCGCCTAAAAACTCAACGTAATTATTCTGTACTATTTTTTTCATAAATTCCTTTAACTATCTTCACTAATTTCCCTTTTTTCCCTGAAATAAGTTCATAATCCAATATTTTTTCAATGGTGCCACCCATCTTGTCTAAAACTTTTTGGCTTCGTTTTACTTCTTCGTCAATTATAAATCCTTTTAAGGCCAAAAGGCATCCTCCCTTTTTGAGAAAAGGGAATGAAAGTTTTGCTAAAAGTTTTAACTCTCCAACCGCCCTTATCACTATAACATCAAATTTTCCCCGCAAATTCTCTTTTTTGGATAGTTCTTCCGCCCTGCCATGAAGTAATACAACATCTTCTATGTTTAACTTTATTAAAAGTTCATGGAGAAATCGAACTTTTTTTCCGGTCGCCTCCATCATAGATACAGAAAGATTCGGACTAAATATTTTTAACGGCAATCCCGGAAACCCCGCGCCTGTTCCTATATCAAGCAGCTTTACCGCTTTCCCTTCAATTTCTTTTAAACATACCAATGAATCCAGAAAATGTTTTACTATTATATCATCAGGAACCTTTATTGCTGTTAAATTTATTTTTTTACTCCAGTCAATTAGCTCTTTCGTATATAATACAACCTTCTCCTCACGTTCAGGACTGGACTCAATACCCAACTGCAATAAACCCTGTTTTAATAAATCTATCATTCAACCCCCAACTCCCTCAGAATTTTTGCCGCTGTAAAACTAATTATTTCCTCTTCATCGTTAACAAGATCATATTTTGTAATATCTTTAATAGCTATGTCTTTATCCAAACACTGCAAGGCAAGCATCGCTTCTCTAACAACTTGCCAGTCTTTGTTTTGCAATTCTTTACGAACAACTCTTATCCCCTTTTTTTCTCCTAATAAACATAATGTCTTTGCCGACAAAATTCTGGTTATAGGATCACTACTAGCCAAAAGCCTTATTAGTCTTTTTGTAGGGAATGTCCCATATTTTACAATCGCTTCGATACATTTATTTCTAACCACCTCATTTTCACCTGTTGTTAACCTGCTCAATAAAGGGGCCAAAGCCCAACCATTCTTTAAATCACCTAATATTTCCGCAACTTTACTTCTTTCACCCCAGTAAATGGTTTCATCAGTTAATCTGGCGGTTAAGGCATTCACTCCTTCCTTAGTAATGTTTTCCATAACAAACGTAATTGTATTTGAGTCTAACCCTCCAATCCATGCGGACAGTTCCACTAACTCATAGCCTTCACTTCCAAGCTTCTGATATCCTGGCATATCATTAAAATAATTACATTTTAGTGTATATAGCCCTGTTTCGGCTAATTCCTTCCAATACCATCTATTAATTTCCAATATCTTCTCATACTTTGTTTTTGGCTTTATCTTTACAAAATCACTCTCTGCCAATGAGGCAACATCTGATATAAATTCAATCTCAGCTTCACCCCCATCAGGCTTAACCACCTTAAACTCTATCTCGCTTTTGAAACCGGCTTCTTTTCTTTTAGTTATGGCGAATCGTTTATTAAAGGTTATTTCATTTGGCGTATTATTTGTGATTGTAATGCTTATATTTATTGGTTGAAATGGTTGGTATTTTTTCTTATCCGATGAAATCTGCATCGTTAAGCCACTACTTGTAGTATCATTTGACGCGAGAATCCCATTATTACAAAATGTTGAGCAAAATAACGCAAAAATAGTAAAAATTATTTTCTTACTCATTTGTCTCCTTCCATTCCTACAAATTACACCAAAGTATAAATTGTTGTCGAGATTTTTCTACTTTGGGGAAAAATAATTGAGTTATGCTTTCCCAAGTCGTTCTGCTACCCAGACTTTGATAACCGACTGCCGAGGAACACCTAAACGTTTTGATTCTCTGTCTAATAAATGGATCATCCATAAAGGAAAATCTACATTTACCCTTTTTTGCTCCTGTGCGGATCTTTTTGCCTTCGACAAATCAAGGTGTCTGGCAATATCTTCACCCTCATCAAATTTTTTGTCAAGTTCATGTGCTTTCATATATATCAATCTCCTCTTTTCTTGATCTTCTGACCGAAATAATTCTTATTTTATAATTTCTATAAGTAACAATACCCGACCAACATTTTTCTAATATCTTACCAATAACTAAATATCTTGGTTCATCGCTGGTTTTTAATGGAATCTCAATTATATTAGAATCATCCCATAATATCTGTGCTTCATAGAAATCAATCCCGTGTTTTTTTTTATTACTAATACTTTTTCGAGAATCAAACTCAAATTCCATGATATAATAATTATACCTTATATATACCTTTTGTCAATATCTTTCTTTTTATTTTTAACGGCGAGTGCGAACGCCTGAAATTAGGACTAGAAAAGCCACTGTTGATTTGTTAAAGAGTATTATTCCTTCTTATGTTTATTAATTTTGATACGATACCCAATAGAGCATTTAAGAGTTTTTTTATAATCATCTGGATTTAGAATTTGCCAATTTGAATTTATCGTAATAATTTTAAACCAGTATTTTATCTAAGTCAATAAAAATAAAGAAATTCACTCGACAGGCATTTCGTAAAATCTATACAATACGAGCAAATACGAACTTTGTTTTTTCTGCACTGAGACTTATTATATTGTCCTTTCGACCACACAATTTGTTAGTATAAGATTCCTCACTTCGTTCGGAATGACAAAAAAACCGTTCAAAGTGACAAAGTCCGTTAGAAATGATAACTTGACCGCACAACTGTCATTTCGACCAAAGGGAGAAATTTTTCTTCCGTAGGGGCAGGTCCCCGTGCCTGCCCTTTTATGTCGGGGTGATTCGGTGAATCGTCCTATTTTGGGTGACCCAACGGGTCGCTCCTACAAATGGGCGGCCACAGGGAGCCGCCCCTACACCGTTCGGAATGACAATGTCTTACAATGTTCCACGTGAAACATTTTTTGAGATTGCCAATTGGCGTTCAAATGTTTCACGTGGAACATTTTTGTATTTTCTTTAAATAAATCATTAAAACATCCACATCCGCAGGGGTAACACCAGTTATTCTTGATGCTTGGCCTATTGACCTTGGCTTTATTTTTAACAATAGTTCTTTTGCTTCACAGGAAAAACTAGTTATTTTGCTATAATCAAAATTGTCCGGGATTAATTTACTTTCTAAGTTTTTAAATTTTTTAACCTGTAATGCCTGTCTGTTTATGTATCCTTCATATTTTATTTGAATTTCGACTTGATTTATAACGTCGGAGTCAAATTTGTGTAAGGGCAATTCATGAATTGCCCCTACAATATCCATCAAACGCGCTTCCGGTCTTTTTAAATATTGCGTCAATGTAACATTTTCCGGTTTCTTTGGAATATTATATTGTTTCTTGTCAATTTTGCATAGTATTCCTTTGAGTTTTTCTATTTTTTCCATTTTTTTGTTAAAATTTTTGTAATTTGCATTAGAAATCAATCCTAATTTGTTCCCATAACCCATTAATCTTTGGTCAGTGTTGTCTATTCTCAATATTAGTCTATATTCTGCCCTTGAAGTAAACATCCTATATGGTTCGAATATCTCTTTCGTAACCAAATCATCTATTAAAACCCCAATATATGCCTCTGATCTGTTTAAAATGAAAGGGTTTTCCTTTTTTATCTTTAAAACCGCATTTATGCCTGCCATTAGTCCTTGAGCTGCCGCTTCTTCGTATCCTGATGTCCCATTTATCTGGCCCGCTAAGAAAAGACCTTCAATTAATTTTGTTTCTAAATTTAATTTTATTTGATCAGGATAAACAAAATCATATTCTATAGCGTAGCCAGGCCTTATTATTTCAGCGTTTTCCAATCCTTCTATTGTGCGTAGAAATCTGAGCTGAATATCAGAAGGGAGGCTTGTTGAAATACCATTCGCGTAAATTTCTGTTGTTTCCCTGCCTTCCGGTTCAAGAAATATCTGGTGCCTCTCTTTATCCGGAAACCTAACGACCTTATCCTCTATGGATGGACAATACCGTGGCCCTATGCCTTTTATTCTCCCCGAGTAAAGAGGGGATCTTTTGAGATTATTCAAAATAATTTTATGTGTTTTTTTGTTGGTATATGTTAAAAAACAGGGTAATTGTTCCCGAGATATTGACTTTGTCCAATAAGAAAATGGGGTAGGGGGGATATCACCATATTGAGAGGTTGTCTTTGAAAAATCAATACTCCTGCTATCAAGCCTTGGATTAGTCCCGGTTTTTAATCTTCCCAAGCGAAAGCCTAGTTTATTTAAACTTTTTGCCAAACCGTTTGATGGAAACTCAATCATTCTACCGGCTGGAAAAGATGTTAACCCAACGTGAACTAATCCATTTAAAAACGTTCCTGTACAGATAATTAGTGCCTTTGACCGATACATAATATCCATATCAGTCCTTACGCCTTTTACTTTATTGCCGTGAACACTTCCGTGGACACTCCTGTGAACCAATATTTCTTCCACCAACCCTTGTTTTATATCTAATCCTTCCTGATTTTCTAAAATCTTTGTCATTTCCAGTCTGTATTCCAATTTATCAGACTGCGCGCGGGGAGATTGAACGGCCGGCCCCCTGCTTTTATTCAAAATCTTGAATTGAATTCCTGTCTTATCAGTAACCTTTGCCATTTCACCACCCAAAGCATCTATCTCTTTTACCAAATGTCCTTTAGCCAATCCGCCAATAGCAGGATTACAGGGCATCAACGCGATACTATCAATATTAGTCGTCAAAAGGAGTGTTTCCATCCCCATGCGTGCACACGCAAGCGCGGCTTCGCATCCCGCGTGGCCGGCGCCTACAATGACACAATCGTAATTTTTAGGATAAATATACATAACATAATGAGAATATCAAATTGCAGAGAAAAAGCAATCTTAAATTTAAAGAATTTGCCCCATAACAAAATACTGTAAAACATGTAACGATAGTCTCACTAGTATAAGATTCCTCACTTCGTTCGGAATGACAAGGATTGGAAAATGCTGAAATAATAAGGAACCGCCCGGGATGACAATAAGTTGGGTTTAGTAAAGCAATGCTGCTGTCTAAAGTGGAATGTCCAAGGTCAATTTTTTTATTGACTTAGAAATTTGTTTTATGCTACAATCCTTAGCAGGATTAGGTTTCCTTAATAATGAAAAATTCGCGTCTGATCTCTTTCGTTATTTTTGTTTTATATTTTTTCTCTCTTTTGTCGTTCTGTGCGGCTGAGGGAGAATACGATGAAAAAATTGTTATAGAAGAACCAGAGGCGCAACCGAAGCCTTTATTTGAAGAAGTGTCTGAACCGCATCTTGGGGTAAGTTGTGAGAGTTGTCACAAACAAAGGCCTATACCAGGTTCGACGGAAGAAGAGCTTCGGACGTGGGCGGGTACATTCTGGTTTGATGAAATAAGCTTATGCGAAAGCTGTCATAAAAAAACGAGCCTCCATCCGACAGGGGTGGATGCCAGAAAAATAGAAAAACCTATGTCTATTCCAGACATCTTCCCCATAGGGAAATACGGAAGTGGAACGGGCGCTATCATCTGTTCCACCTGCCATGACCTTCATGCCGGTATAGGTAACTTTTATCTGCTCAGGGGTTTTCCAAAAAGCGCGTTTGATTTCGAGCCTGTTTTCCAAAATCGCGAATCATTTTGCAAAAGTTGCCATGGAGACAGGGTTGCGTCGCGCATCCCTCATAAGGGAGATATGTCTCCGTGTGAATTTTGTCATGTCGGAAGTAGGGGCGACCCGCTGGGTCGCCCAACAGGGCGATTCACCGAATCGCCCCTACGGCAGAAAACAGAAAATATATGTCATTTTTGCCACAATGAATTAAGTCCTGAACACTATAAAGATGTGAACCCCTATTCGGATTTGAAAGAAGATCCGGAATGTGTGACTTGCCATGATGTCCACGGTTATTCCCAAAAAGGACATTTTGTTAATTCAGGATATGAAGAATTAGCAAATGAATCTAAAAAAATAAACCCTCATTTTAAAAATGCTTTTTGCGTAACTTGTCATACGGAAGAGCCTGTAAAGGGCGTTTCGAATATTAGATTTGGTGGTAATGTGGTGGATGCTTGTATGCGTTGCCATAAAGATGAGTTCCCCTGGAGAACCGCGGATTTCCATCCGGTTAATGTTTCAGTGGATATCCCGGGCAGGCATAACCCAAAAAAACTTAGGCTTTTTGACGGAAAAATTACTTGCCTCACTTGCCATCTCGCGGACTGTCAGATAGAAAATAAAAAAGAAGTTAAAAAAAATAATAAGATATTCCTTCGCGGCGGGCCATATCAATACCGTAGCGATATATGTTTCGATTGCCATGAACGCGACGCGTATATAAAATATAATGTTCATGATCAGATAGATTCCAGAGGAATTGTGCGGGAAGGCGTTTGTTTATATTGTCATCGCGTCCAGCCTGATAGAAAAGTTAAGATGCAAAAGCAGGATTCCAGTAATTTTGTCGCTCCTATGGCAGATTTATGTGTGCGCTGCCACAGGGATAAATTCCATCCAGGGCAAAAAGATCATATGAAACGGGTATCTGCCGATATGCAAAAGAGAAAAAGTGTTTATGAAATTGAACAGAATGTATTTTTTCCAATGGATGGGGAAGAAAATGTAACATGTGTAACATGTCATAATCCCCACGAAAAGGGAATCATCCCGTGGGGAGCAGGAGCGAAAGGCGCGGATGAGCCGGACAAACTGCGTTTAGTTAAAAAAGACGGATTGTTATGTCAGGTGTGCCATACGGGGAGGGGATTGAAGTAAATTAGTTTTCAGTTGTTAGTTTTCAGTTTTTAGATTTTTATCTGACAACTAACAACTGAAAACTAACAACTACTACGGAAGGGGGGGATATACTTGAATATAGAAAAATTTTTGCAAGTCATATGTGTATGGTTACTAACGGTATCTTACGTAGTCGGCGGGTATCTTTGTCTGACGAGCGGGGGAATAGTATCTTTGCTCGGCGCGTTTTTTCTTTTTGTTGGAATTGTTCATTTAATAAAATTGTTTGATGGCTCGATATTGACAGTTCGGTCGCACTAGTTTTTTCCTTATTGACATAAGAACTGTTATTATGTTAATATCAATGCTGTTTTTTTGTTAATTTGAGGAAAGGCAGGGTGAGGGGTAAGAGTGATTGAAATTACATCCCCCACCTTAATCTTCCCCCACAAGGGGGGAGGAAACAAGGGGGTGAAATCTTGAATAGAAAAAATTTTGTTAGGGGCGTTTTCGCGTTATTTGTATTAACCTTCATATGTATTTTTTACGAACATCAAAGTTCCGCGGCGGCCGATCCGGATGGCTGTATGGTATGTCATGACCATCCCGGTTTTATCCGGATGAACGAGAAAGGAATAAAAAGGAATTTTTATATAGAAGAGGATATTTTTATTACCAGAAGTGTTCATGGAAATGTCAGGTGCGTAGACTGTCATACTTATATTATGGAAGGGAACGAACCAAAAGTTCCTCACCAGCCGTTAATTACAGAAAAGGTTCACTGTAACTCGGTATGCCACAGCGTAATTGAACCATCCCGGGCGAATGATTCAAACGATAAAAAATATTTCTCTCATCAAAATGTCTATAATGCTTATAAAGAAAGTGTTCACGGTATAGCTGACAGAGAAATACCGCCGGAAAAACAAGATAAGGACGCGCCATATTGTGTGTACTGTCATAGTGAAAACCCGGTTTATGAAAGAGTGGGAAGTGAAATACCACTGGTTAATGATTTTCAGCTGAAAAGATGCCGTGGGTGTCACAAGGACAACTATTCCGCTAGATTTTACCGCCATACAAAACATCGTTTTGATATGAAGACCAGCAGAACCAAATATCAGGCGGTTCAACTTTGTGTTGACTGTCATGGTAATGACGATATGATGAAAAGACACAAACTCAGTTCCGCGCCGGTTACGGAATATGAAAAAACATTTCATTATAAAATGGTTTATCATGGTGGAGAAAGATGGGCTGGATGCGCTGATTGTCATACCAAAGTCAATTATCCAATGGACCCAGACCGTGCGTCAGGCGGAGGAGCGGGGATACATGAATTATTAAGCAATAAAGAGGGGAAACCTGGTTTTGAAAGTTCAGCGGTTTATATTACAGAAGGCAGACATTTTAAGAAAGAAAAAGATAATCTGGTAAAAACATGCAGTATTGATATTTGTCACCCGAAAGCCAAAGAATCTAAATCCTTTGCTCGTTCAGTTGCGCATATTGACACAAGGGATTATCTTGGGTTAACCATTCTAAGTGAAGTTTATTTCTGGTTGGTTTACCTTGTATTGGCTTTTGCCCTTACTATGATTACTTTAGATTTGTTGAGAAAAATACTTGGGCCGTCTAAAAAATGATGAAAAGTCTCCTGTCGGGGGATTGAAAGGAGTTGGATCATGGAATATTCTGGTTGCACGAGCCCCATGGGGGCGAGTTCCGGGGTGGCGAGCCCTAAGCCGGCGAGAACCGGGGGGCCGAGGCTGTTTCAAAGATTGACTGTTAATCAAATTATTCAGCATTTGGTTTTGACTGTTACATTTTTGATTTTAATAGCGACTGGAATGCCCCAAAAATTTCCGCATATGCCGTACTCTAAACCTTTGTTTATGCTCTTTGGCGGACCGGAAATAGCACCGGTAATACACCGTATTTGTGGAATTTTGAGCTTGTTATTAACTGTTTATCATTTTGGTTATTTGATCTTCAGGTGGATACATGAAGGGTGGAACCCTTTTAAAAACTTTTTTTCAAGGTTGAAAACGGGGGATCTTGCTTTGTGTCCATCGGCTAAAGATGGTAGGGATATAGCCGACAAGTTTAGATATTTTTTTGGGACAAAGAAGGAACCGCCAGCCTTAAAAAAATGGGCTTACGCGGAAAAAATTGATTATCTTGCCGTCATATTTGGCACAATAATGATCGGCCTCACGGGTGTGTGCTTGTTGTTCAGGGAATTTGTTATGTCCTTCATGCCTTGGTGGTGGATGACAGTATGTATTACAATTCATAGTTATGAGGCATTTTTGGCGACTATCTTTATTTTTACATTCCATTTTTATAATGTTCATTTTGTCCCTGAAAATTTTCCAATGATTAAATCATGGATTACAGGGAAAATGACAGAAGAAGAAATGATACATGAGCGTAAAATGTGGTATGATGAAATTGTGGCAAAAGAAAAGAGAGAAACATGAGGAAATAAAAAATGAACCACAGAGATCACAGAGAAAAGCTAGGAATTTCTCAGTGTTCTCAGTTGTAAGTTGGGTTTGGTAAGAGCAATGTGGAAATGCTAAAAAACGGTATAAAAAGATTAAATTTGAGGACACAGAGGGAGGGTTTCTCCGTGTTCTCTGTGGTTAAGTTTAAGAAAAGGGGGGTAGGATATGATGCAGAAACGTAATGTATTGATAAGCGCGGCCGTGGCTGTGGTTTCCGCTGTGGCGTTGGCGTTTGTTGCACCTATTAAGTCAGGAGAGGATCACATTCTGCTAACAGAAAAACTTATTGTAAACGAAAAGGAATCCCGGCAGTTCCATTTTCATAACAAAACAGAAGGAGATGCTGCCCCTTTCGAGGATCAAAATCCTTTGATTTGCGTTCTTTGTCATGGAGATATGCCCCATGCAAAAAATAAGGTTACAAGGGCTATGCTTAATTTTCATATTCCGTTTACAGACTGCAATGCCTGTCATGTAAAAGATGTAAAGGGCGGAATTAGCGGGTATCGATGGTTTGACGGAAGCAGTGCCAGTATAGCAGAGTTAAAAAAAGGGGAAAGAAAAGTAGAACCCTTGATAAGGATAAAACCTTATGTTAACCAGCTTATTTCTGCTTTTGATGAAGAGATTACCGGAAGGGGCAGTGCCCCTTTAATTACGCCGTATGTTGAAGAAAACGGACGTTTTAAAATGATAACTATGCGGATGGATGATGAAAAATTTGCCAGACCTTTCGTATCCATGCAGGGCAGGTTGACTACCAGTCAACAAGGAATAATCAAAGGACGCATACATCAGGCAGTATCTAATCCCGGATTGGATTGCACAGATTGTCATCGTGTTAAAAGTGTTCTATCTTTCAAAGCCCTTGGATATTCAGAAGCGCGTATGGACCAACTAGTCGGAACTGAAGCCGCGGGAATTATCGGGCGATATGGCAGGTTTTATATTCCGAGTAGTCTCTTCGGGACTAAAAAGGGTATGTAATTGTAGGGGCGATTCATGAATCGCCCTATTGTTGTGTGGATGTGTTGTGGGTTGTGGGGAAATTTGTAGGGGCGGCCTTTGCGGTCGCCCCGAATGTTGTTATTCTGAGTGAAGTGTTGTCATTCCGAGCGGGAGCGAGGAATCTGTCTTCTGCGAGAAGAAAGATTTCTCCCTTCGGTCGAAATGACAAAAATAGTCGGTCGAAATGACACAAGTGGTGTGGTCGAAATGACAATATAATAAGTTGTGCGGAAAACATGTTTAAAAAAAAATTTGCCCTCCTTTTTTTTATACTTCTTCTCACGAAGAGTGTTTATGTACTTGGAGAAGAAACTTCCATAAAAGTCCGTTTTCTTTCTGAAATTAAAGGCCCTGACTCTGCACCTTTAAACCAACCAAGCGACATAGCTGTCGGCCCAGGCGGAAGCCTATATATACTCGACGGGGTAAATCACAGAGTTGTAGTCACTAATCAAAAGGGTGAATTCATTAAAGAATTTGGTGTAAAAGGCAGTCAATCCGGAGAATTGATGTCTCCTCTTGGAATTGCCGTAGATACCGATGGGAAAGTTTACGTAGCTGATTCTGGAAATCATAGAATTGCGGTATTCGATTCTGATGGAAATTCCCAATACCAATTTTCGCTCAAATCAGGTGAAGGAACAGTGCCGGCTGATCCTACGGATATTATTATTGTCCAAGACAAGTGTTTTATTGTAGACAACGATAACCACAGGGTTTTAGTGTATGACAAAAAAGGGGAATTTGTAAGAGAGTGGGGCGCCAATGGCAGAAGAAAAGGGGAATTCAGGTTCCCGTTTATGTTATCAAGCGATAGTAACGGTGAAATTTATGTAGTTGATGTTATTAATGCTCGTGTGCAGGTTTTTGATCAGGACGGGAATTATTTGCGACAAATAGGTTTTTGGGGTATAAAAAAAGGAACTTTTTACCGCCCAAAAGGTATTACTATAGATAAACAGGACAGAATATTTGTAAGCGATAGCTTTCTTGGTGTGATTCAAGTGTTCAATAGGGATGGGGAACTCCTCTCTTTAATCAACAACGAGTATGATAATCGCAGGAATTTTATTACGCCGGTCGGAATTTTAGTCGACGATGCTAATCGTCTCTATGTGGTTGAAATGATTGCCAACCTTATTGAGGTCTTCAGTTTACAGTAGTTGTCAGTTTTCAGTCGTCAGTTTTCAGATTTTTATCTAACAACTGAAAACTAACAACTGAAAACTAGAATAATGAAACGTCTTTTTCCCTTTTTCCTAATAACGATGCTATGTTTGCTTTTTGCCCAAAAACTAATTTGGGCCAGAAGTGTTATGCCTGAAAGCGCCAATCAGGAATGTGCTGTTTGTCATTATGCATGGCATCCTGATCATTCAAAAAAAGACAACCCTGATCGTATCCCGCGATATATTGGCGCTAAACGATATGTTGCGGATGAGTGGATTTGTTATAGTTGTCATGACGGCTCTATGGTGGATTCCCGCATCAAAGTCTGGGGCAAAAAGATCTCCCATCCAATAAAGGTAGTTCCATTTGAAAGAGCAGCTATTTCAAAAAAATATCCTTTGTATTTTGTAAATAATTTCGCATATGAAGATGAAGATGGTTTCTATGGTGAATTAGACTGTGGAAGCTGTCATACTGCCCATGCTATAGGTATCCAGGATGGTGTGGTGCCGGAACGCGCCTGTTATCTTCGCGTAGAAAACAAGAACTCGGAAATGTGTATGGACTGCCATAAGGATAAGGTTAGCGGCCCGAAGGAAGGAATGCATCCGATAAATGTAGATTCTCTCCCTTTTTCAAAAGGGCTAAAAGATGCAGGGGCGTACAGCGGGGATAAACCTAATAAGATAATTTGTGAAAGCTGTCATAGGATCCATTCCGCCGAAGCGGAAAATCTTTTATTGCTTCCGGTAAAAGACGGGACGTCCGCAGAGCTTTGTGAGGCGTGCCATACAAATAGTCCGGGCAAAAAGGATGGAACCGGCCATGATTCTCATCCCGTTGACGTTCCTCAAAAAAAGGCGTCGATTCCGTATCGATGGCATTCCGGAAATCCGTCTAATATGGGCAAAGACAAAAGTTTGATATGTGTTTCCTGCCATTCTTCGCACTCTGCGGTAAAAGAAACACGTCTTTTAGTGGACAACAATGTGAATTCCTCTTTCTGTGAAACATGCCATAGGGATAAACTTAATAAAGATACTGGCGGAAAAAATACAGGGACACATCCTGTAAACATGCTGTTAACTAACGAATTGCACCCAGAAAGTGTCCCCAAAAGTTTGAAACTAGGGCCAAATAATTTGGTCACATGTGAAAGCTGCCACAAGGTTCATAATGCCGCAGATAATAGCGCTAATGATGGAACTGACGGTAAAATTATGGCTATTTCTAATAAAAATTCCGGGTTATGCCGTAAATGTCATGAGTCAAAATATGAAAATGGATCACATCCAATTAATTTAATTCCATCTGAAGCGGTAATTTCCACAACCCTTTTAGCATTAGGCGCAATAAAGGGCGTAGAGGGAAGATTGGTTTGTGAAAGCTGTCATAAAATACATGATTCCGCGCCTGCAACACGAAATCTTTTAACAGCCAATAAATTCTCCTCGTTATGTAATATCTGCCACGAAAATAAAGTAATCCGTGGAATGCGCGATTCCATAGGCTCGATAAAGCATCCTGTTAACATCATTTCAGATAAAGTGAAAATTGCTGAAGATATTGTCCGGGCAGGGGGGGCTCTTGGCCCAAACAAGGAAGTAATATGTGCTACATGTCATCTTCCTCACAAGGGGATTAAAGATACCCCGCTTTTAGTTACGAAAAATGTTCAATCATCAATTTGTTTGGACTGTCATAAGGATAAAAAAACCATAATTTATTCCGACCATAACTTAGCTATTACCGCTCCAGCCGAACTAAATATTCAGGACCAAACGGCAGCACAGTCCGGAATCTGCAGGTCCTGCCATTTTTCTCATGGATGGGCAAAAAAACTTTCCGGTAAAAATGATTTTGTCACACAGCTTTGTACCAGCTGTCACAATAAGGATGGTTCTGCCGGCAAAAAACCAATTGATAAATATTCACATCCAACGGATAAATCAATAAAAAAAGCCGATGGGACAGCCTCACTGCCTTTGTTTGATGAGATGGGGCAACAAAAAGCAGATGGGAATATCTTTTGCACAAGCTGTCATGATCCGCATGTTTGGAATCCAAACATGCTGGATACAACTTTCAGCCAAAATAGAGAAGGTGATTTCACAAATAGTTTTTTACGTAAACCAAATGACGCTAAATCCGGCCTTTGCAAAGATTGTCATGAAGACAAATTCTTTATTGAAAATACCGAACATGACATGTCTGTAATTTCCCCTGACGCGAAAAATATTGAGAAGAAAACGAGTTCCGATGGAGGAATATGCAGCGCCTGCCATCTGGCGCATAATGGAAAAGAACGCAAAATGTGGGCAAGGGATGTGCCGCGAATTGGGAAAGATACGTCCGGCAATTTATGTTTTAGTTGTCATAGTGTCGGAAGCGACTCCGAGAAGAATCCCGGGGAGGATAAAAAGATATTAACCGACGGTGTCGAAACCTTTACTCATCCAACGGCTGTCCCTATTTCAGACGCGGATGGGAGTTCTACACTGCCGTTATTTAATGATAAAGGTGAATCTTTAGAAAATGGTAATGTATATTGCAACTCATGCCACGATCCGCATGTTTGGGATCCAGCTAAAAAGAAAGTATCTCTCCGTAAGAATACAGAGGGGAATCAAACAAATAGTTTTTTAAGGATATCCAACTTCCCATCACCTGATTTGTGTAAAGATTGCCATGAAAAACAAGCTCTGGTTGAGAGGACAGACCATGACCTCGCGAACACTGCTCCATTGGTGAAAAATTTTGAGAATAATACACGTAAAACAGGCGGGGTTTGCAGTCCGTGCCATGTTGCGCATAATGGATTAGGCCCAAAGATTTGGGCAAGGAAATTAGGTGATACTTCCGGCAATGACACTGCCGATGTTTCTTCCAAATTCTGTTTTTCATGCCATTCAAATAATAAATGCGGTGAAAAGAAACAGCTTGGGCAATTTTCCCATCCGGTTAATGTACCTATTACAAATGCGCCCATTGTAACTGTTGACGGAATAACAACACTTCCTACATTTAATAAAGTATATTGCTATTCCTGCCACGATCCGCATGTCTGGGATTCCAAAAGGAATACAAAAGGAAACGCTAAAGAAAATATTGAGGGAACGGCTTTGAATAGTTTTCTGCGGCTTGCTTCCGATCCTGAAGCAACTTTATGCCGGGACTGTCATACTCCGCAAGGTTTTGTTGTAGGGACAGACCATGATATGAAAATTTCCGCGCCGGAAGAAAAAAATATGCTTAGACAGACCGTTTTTGAATCAGGTCCTTGCGGCGCCTGCCATGTCCCTCATAATGCTTCTGCGGAGAAATTATGGGCAAAACAAAAGGGGAACGGGATTGATAGCATCACGCCTTTATGCGGCAGCTGTCATAATAAAGACGGGTGCGGGAATACTAAACAGCTTGGCGCGACACATCCAGTCGGTATAGATTTTAGCCTTCTGGGGTTAAGAGGAGAATCCCCATTCCCCATATTTACATTGCAGGGAACCAATGATATGGAAAAGGGTAAAGTGCTTTGTTCCACCTGTCACAACCTTCATCAATGGGATCCCGATAAAAAAGAAAACGGGCCTGGCATGAAAGTCGAAGGGGATATTAAAAATAGTTTCTTAAGAGAAAACAATACAAATTCTGAGATGTGTACAGCATGTCATTCGAACAAAAAATATGTTGTTAACACGGATCATGATATGAGAATTACCGCGCCATCTGAAAAAAATGTGATCAATCAAACAGCGGAGGAAGGCGGGCCATGCAGTGCATGCCATATCCCTCACAATGCCTTTGAAAAGCCTCTTATGTGGGCTAAAATACCACAAATAAACCCTGAAACGCCGTCTATGCTTTGTAAGAGCTGTCATGCGATAAATCAGCGCGCTGCCGGCAAAATTCCTGTGGTTGATACGCATCCTACAGATATTATTGCTACTAATATAGGAAGGCGCGTTGAGCGTGAACCCGGGTCTCTTCCATTGTTTGATAAAGGCAACGGGAGCAGGGTCACAAGCGGCATTATATCCTGTGGATCGTGCCATAACCCGCATCAATGGGAGGCTGGAAAGCCTAATAATGCGCCGGGGGAAAATACTGAAGGAACAGCTTCTAATAGTTTCCTGCGGAAAAAAGATTTTACCTTGTGTGCCGATTGCCACAGGTTTGATACCATTTTCCGTTATAAATATTATCATATTCCAAGGATGCGGGAGGTCGGAAGGGGATTGGAATAATCTTGACTTTGGGGGAAAATTAATATAAAATTTATGTTAGGGGCGGCATAGCCAAGTGGCTAAGGCGGCGGTCTGCAAAACCGCTATTCATCGGTTCAAGTCCGATTGCCGCCTCCATTTAATATGAACATTACCCTCCCAGAACTATCTGACCGTATCGAAAAGGTTTATAATCTTACCAATCCTTGTGTCCTTTGCCCCAGAGATTGTAAAGTTAACCGCAAAAAAGGCGAAAAGGGATTTTGCAAGGCAGAATATAAACTGAAAGTCAGCCGCATATTTCCTCATTTTGGCGAGGAACCGCCTATTTCCGGGACATATGGCTCTGGAACAATTTTTTTTTCTAACTGCAATCTTCGTTGCGTATATTGCCAAAATTATCCTTTTAGCCAGCAATCTGAAGGAGATGAAATATCAAAAGAGACTCTCGCCCAAAAAATGATCTGGCTCCAAAACCAAAAGTGTCACAACATAAATTTAGTTACACCAACTCATTTTTTGCCCTTTATTTTGGAATCCATTTATCAGGCAAAAAAGGCCGGACTTTCTATCCCTATAGTTTATAATACAAGCGGCTACGAAAAAATAGAAATTCTTAAGTTATTATATGGTATAATTGATATTTATCTGGTAGATATGCGATACGCGAATAAAGAGTCTTCAAGACAATATTCAGGGGCGTATGATTATCCGCAAATTAATCAGAATGCTGTCCGTGAAATTTTTCAGCAAACAGGGGATATTGAAATAAACGAGGATAATATAATGCAAAAAGGGTTAATTATCCGCCATTTAATTCTTCCAAATTCTATTGCCGGGTCAGAGTCAATTTTTGAATTTATATACGAAAATTTTTCGAATAAAATACCTATCAGCCTTATGAGCCAATATTTTCCTTATCATCAGGCAAAAAAGTGTCCTGAATTGGATAGGAAAATTACCAGAGATGAATATGACAAGGCGGTTCATCTGGCTGAAAAATATAATTTTGAATATGGATGGTTCCAGGAATTTACTGAAGAAGAAGATAAGAAATTCGCCGGAGCGTATTTTAATAATTAAAAATGGGGGAATATATGGCTTATACTGTTATGTTTTCTACGGTTTCATCAGATGAAGAGGCAAAGAAGATAACCCAAGCATTGCTCGAAGAAAAATTAGTCGCATGCGTAAATATTCTTCCATCTATTGAATCATTTTTTTGGTGGGAGGGGAAAATTGATAACGCGAAGGAAATTTTATTAATTATCAAAACACTTGAAAAGAATGTTCCCTTTGTGACTAAAAGAATCAAAGAATTGCATTCTTATAAAGTTCCTGAAATAATTGCCGTACCAATTGTTGGGGGAAATAATGATTATCTTAGATGGATCGGAGAATCCATAAGTAAAAGGGGAGGGGTAAATGAAAAATAAGATTTACTTATTAGTTTTGTTTATAGTTTGTGTTTTAGTTTTTTCTGTTTACGCGGAAGAGGCGGAAGTTAATGTTTCGATTCCGAGGGCGGCAATATGCGCAGATATCCAGTGCCGTGAACCTGTAGAAAGCGACGTTAGTTTTTCTGAAACTGTCGGTAAGCTTTTTTTCTTCACAGAGATAAAAAGCGGTTCTTCCGGGATGATAAAACATGTCTGGTATTACCAAAATATGAAATTAGACGAAATAGAACTGGAATACAAAGCAGGACAATACCGCACATGGAGCTATTATGGAACCAACCCTAATCAAAAAGGGGAATGGCAGGTGGAAGCGATTATAAATGACACGACTGTGATAAAAAGATTGATATTTGCTATAGAATAGGGGCGTATCGCAATACACCCCTGCAAATTTTTATTTTTCAAATATTTTGTTTTTATTTAAAGAGTACGCAAATACTCCAAGTATGAGAACCCCAAGAGTGAATTCCCAACAAAATGTTTCGAAAACTCTAAGGTATCCACCTTCAGATACCAGCCAGCTGTTGGCATAATACAAATAAGTTCCGCTAGAAATCATATTCTCATCCTCCTAATGTTAAAATATTTGGCATTTCGAACATACAATTGTCATTTCGACCGAAGGGAGAAATCTTTCTTCACAGACAGATTCCTCACTTCGTTCGGAATGACAAACCGCTCTGCTCGGAATGACAATAAATATCGGCCACTTTTCTACCTTCAACAGGGCAATTCTACCATCTTTTCATTATTCAGGTCAATTACTTTTTTAATATCCGTTATTCTCTGTCTTTAACCAGCGATTCCACAACCGACGGATCGGCCAAAGTAGTTGTATCGCCTATCGAATCGATATCTCCCTCCGCAATCTTTCTTAAAATACGGCGCATTATTTTCCCTGAACGGGTTTTTGGAAGCGCGTCGGTAAACTGGATTTTATCCGGTGTGGCAACAGGGCTTATTTGTGTCCTGATATGTCCTGTTAATTCTTTTTTTAAGGCATCTGACTGAACTATTCCTTTTTTTAGTGTAACAAAACAATAAATCCCTTGCCCTTTAACATCATGCGGGTATCCTACCACCGCGGCTTCCGCAACCTTCTCATTGGAAACAAGCGCGCTTTCAATTTCCGCTGTTCCAAAACGATGGCCTGAAACATTTATTACATCATCAATTCTCCCCAAAAGCCAGTAGAACCCCTCATTATCAATATAACATCCATCACCTGTTAAATAATTGCCGGAAAATTTTGAAAAATAAAATTTTTTTATAAGCTCATTTTTTTTATCGCCGTATACCCCGCGGATCATACCAGGCCATGGTTTTTTAATAACCAAATAGCCTCCCTCATTTTTATTTGCCACTGTGCCATCTTCTTTTAACACCTCAGGGACAACGCCAAAAAACGGCCTTGACGCCGATCCGGGTTTTGTCGGAGTGGCTCCGGGAAGAGGAGTAATCAATATTCCTCCTGTTTCAGTCTGCCACCATGTATCCACTATTGGACATTTCTCTTTCCCAATCACTCGGTAATACCACATCCATGCCTCAGGATTAATCGGCTCACCTACCGACCCAAGAATCCTCAGGCTTGATAAATCGTGTTTATCCGGCAATTCTTCGCCAAACCTCATCAATGCCCTTATAGCGGTCGGCGCAGTATAAAAAATATTTACCCTATAATCCTCTATTATCTTCCAAAATCTGTCAGCCTCAGGATAAGTAGGAATACCCTCAAACATAAGCGTCGTTGCCCCATTTGACAATGGGCCATAAACAATGTAGGAATGCCCCGTTATCCACCCAATATCGGCAGTGCACCAAAAAATATCCTCATCCTTCACATCAAAGATCAATCTAAAGGTAAGATTTGAATAAAGCAAATAACCGGCCGTAGTATGCAAAACACCTTTCGGCTTGCCGGTGCTTCCACTTGTGTACAAAATAAAAAGCGGATCCTCCGAATCCATTTGTGCAGGAGGGCAAATATTTTTAATATCATGAGAATTCATCTCTTCCGACCACCAGAAATCTCTGCCCGTTTTCATATTAACCTTTGTATTCGCACGGTTAAAAACAATAACCTTTTCCACACATTTACATTTTTCAAGCGCGTCATCCGCTTTTTGTTTTAATTCAACAACTTTCCCGCCATGGAAACCCGCATCCGCCGTAATAACCATTTTCGCATTAGAATCAAGAATTCTGTTCTGAAGGGCGGATGAATTAAACGCGGAGAAAACCACTGAATGTATCGCGCCGATACGGCTGCATGCAAGCATCGCGACAGATAGCTCAATAAGCATTGGTAGATAAATAACAACCACATCGCCTTTTTTTACTCCGTGTTTTTTTAGCACATTGGTAAACCTGTTAACTTGCGTATGCAATTCCTGATAGGTAACCGTGCGGCGTTCATTCTCATGATCTCCCTGCCAAATAATCGCGGCTTTATTTTTTTTCCATGAATTGAGATGCCTGTCAAGGCAGTTATAAGAAACATTTAGTTTGCCGCCTTGAAAAAATTTAACAAACGGCCCTTCAACCTCGCCAATATTTGAGAAATCATATTCCATGACTTTATCCCATTTTTTAAACCACGAAATATTTTGTTCCGCCATACCCGCCCAAAATTTTTCCGGTTCATCCACAGATTCTTTATAAAGCTTCTCGTATTCTTCCATACTTTTGATATAAGCCTTTTCGCTTATTTTTTTGGGAGGATAAAATATTCTTTGTTCTTTCATTACGGATTCTATTGACATGTTCTGCTCCTTGTATAATCTTCACATGGTTAGTAATTTCTATATTCATTGCGGCGTCACTATTAATTATGTCCTGTTGCTTCTTTTCTTTCCATTAAACGCCCAGCAGCAAATTTATGCAAAACGCTTGACATCAATGTTTGATATGGAATTCCATCTTCTATTGCTTTGGTTTGAATGTCTTCAAGCACTTTTGCTGAAATTCTAATGTTTACTCTTTTATCTTTTTTTAAAGTGTTTCTGGCATATCCCTGATGTTTTTTAATTTCCGCTTTTAGATTCTTTACAGGTTTCCATTCTCCTCGCTCAAAAGATTCTAATATTTCTTTTTCTTCTTCATCTAATATTAATTTTTTCATTTTTCACCTCTTAAAACTTGCCTGACGGCAGTCAGGTATTTATTTGTTGCCTTACGGCTTGGAATAATTGTTTTTAAAAACATTTCATCGTCTTTTTGAACAAATGGAACAAGATGAACATAGTCTTTAACATTTACCACTAACATCTTTTGGTGTGGATATTTAACTCTGTTTGGATGGTCAACAATTTCAATCATATCACCACGTTCAACATGCATAACTATCTGTTCAAAACCAATACCTCGTTGTTCTTTAAGTTGTTCGTTTTTTGCGCTATCCCATCTATAAGAATTCACGTTTCATATATTAGCACATTGTGTGCTTAAAAGCAACGTTACTTTCATCTTTTCCTTTTATTTATTTTTAACCGGAAAAGGTCAGGTGCAGCTGTAAGTCGTCGCCGGAAGCGCTTGGTTAAAATTTTAATTTATTTTTTTGTGCTTTTATGTACGCCCTTGGTGACGATGCTTTCTTGATAAAGGGTATCGGGACAGATATCTTGACCATGTGGCCAAGCTATAGTGCCATAACGCGGTTTTACGTGGCGGAAATAGGTAGTATTTTTTAGTTCCTTGAATATACCTAAATCAAGATGTGGTGACATGTCAAAAATTCTTACTTCGCCATTATCAAAAGAAATTCTTAATTTGAAGTTTTGTTCAGGTTTTACTTTTTTAACTCTTGGATTCATATTTCACCTCAGTGGTTCGATTGTGAAAACATTTTGCCCTTTTTTCGCCAGTTCCCAATCAGCCGTAAGATCTTCCTTATGTATTTCTATCCATGCCTGCACAAGTTTTAGTTTTGACGCTTTAATAGAACCTTCAAGCACTTTCCCGTCGGGTATAGAAATAACTGCTTCTTCGCCTTGATATTGCACATGAATGTGTGGTTTTTTATGGCGTCTATTATCAATATAAAACATTGATATTATAATTCCATAAAACATACTTATAACTGGCATATTATTTTTTCCTTCTTAAAGTATAACATATTTATTTGATGATTTTATGATCAATAATCCAGCCATTCATTTTTCCTTTTTTTAATTTCTTTTATTTTTTATTTGTAAAGCTGATTATATCACAAATTAATTGAATTATACCGAGATTTAGTTTTGGGAAACAGAGGTGCCAATTTTTTTATTAAATTTACCTTCTACTTTTCTAAATTGAATTTAGCAATTATTATCCAAGATAAACTATTAATTTTATTTGCAATGATTTGTTAGTCCGATGTTTTAAAATTACATTTGCTGAAAGTAAAATTTTGTATTTTTTCATCACATATTTCAACGATTTTTTTAAATATGGGTATTGTTTTATTAATTGATTTTGAAATTATAAATTTATCGAATGCAAACAAGGCATAATCAATTTTTCTTAATAATAAAAATTTTTCTATATCATTTGTAATTTCTTTAATGGAATTGATTATAATTTTTTTGAAACATGAATCGTAATACTTTTCAATATTTGTTCCCGTAGGAACGCCACCTATCCACAAATGATTTAGAGGTATAAATTCATTTGATTTATTAAAAAGGAGAGCAAACGTTCGTAGTGTCCTTTGGTCAAAAATTGGGTAACTTAAAGGATTATAGATATGTTTCCAAAAAATTCGACTAACTAAAGAACTATGGTTAAAAACACAATCAATACTATTTCCATTTTTTATTTTTAGTGAATTTTTATAGTTTATTTCATAATATTGAGAGCCGTATTTCCATTTTATAATATTTTCACGGAACTTCTCAATATTTTCAATTTTATGGTTGTAGGTTGTCGAAGAAAAATCAACTAAATTCTCATGAATTAATATTTTGGGATCATGTTCAAGAAAAAATGGAAAATATAATTCCATATCTTTTTTAAAGTCACTTGTTATTCCATTTTCATCAAAACAATATCCCCACCACCATTTCTCTGACCATTCAGTTATCGATTCATTAAATAATGTAATTTCATCATTTATCATCAACTTATCCTCTTTATTTTTCTTTAATCTTAATTTCCTATTTTTTCTCTTGCAACGTCTTAGCTCAGGCGCGCCGTTAGGCGTCGCTTGAAGCGCCAGACTGTGTGAAAACCCCATTTTTTGGGATTTCTTAACTTGTAAACCCTTGATTTTATTGGGTCTTGTTTTTGGAAAACCGAGTTTTCACACAGTCTGGCGCTTTGTTGTCAGTTTCTAATTCTTTATTTATGGTATTTTTAATTGATTTTAATCTTGCTAATACTTGCCCTTCGCCTTTTTCAACTATAGTTTTATAAATATATTTTGGATTATACTTCATTCCAAATAAATTTCCCAAGGTAAAAACAGATGTTGTTGAAGATAATATATTTGAATCAGATTCTGGAATAGATGGATCGTATTTCGGATTCTCGATTTCAATACTAAGTCTTTTCTTATTAAAAAATGTGGATATTTTTTCTGCACTATTTTTCGAAAATAAAAGCTCTACACTAAACTCATCTTCTGACTTACTATTCTTAATAAAATCATCAAACAAATATTTTTCAACAACAAGTAGGTCAATTGGATTTTCTTTTATCTTTGGATCTATGAACTCTATTCCAAATCCAGCCGTCTCTCCAAATTGGAAGTTAAAATTTCTACATATCTCGTTTGATAAAGGAAATGGGCTACTGTTAATTTTTAGCTTGCATTCAATTTCAAAACCACTAAGAATTTTTGGCATCACAATAAATTTCTGCAGTATGCCTTTTGATTTATCTTTTTCTTGAATTGGTTCTGGATTCAATTTGGTAAGTAATATGGAAAATCTATTAGATAATTTATTAGATAAATCATCTGGGTTGATAAAAAAGTCAACTGTATGATTTTCTTTTAATGTTTCTTTAAATATTTTAAGTGCATCCGCATCTGAGCCTTTATCTACATAAATAGGAGCAATAGAAGATAATTTATCGTCCATAAAATATATTAATATCTCTTTACCCAATTCCAAGGCTTTTTCGTATTCAAGTTGGGTAATTGACTTACCTGTTTTTTCATCAATTGTTCCCAATCGGAAAGCGATTATCCCAATATAAATGTCAGATTGAGATACTTCATTAAGGCATGTTTCTAATGGTTTTGCTTTTCTTGCCCCAAAATCCTCCATTCCCTTAATTATCACATCGTGTTCTTTTAATAATTGCCAAACTTTTTTTCTAATCTCTTTTAGATCATCAAATGTTGAGGAGATAAAAACGCTTTTTTTCAATATTTTCTCCTTTCAGAATATACAACTTCACAATGGTTTTTAATTTATTTTTTCTCTGACAACAATTAATATACGAAGTTCATAATTGCCGGAAATTTTAACAATAATTACACACTTTTCACTAATTTTTGATGCTTTATTACAATAAATTAGTTTTATATTTCGTAAAAAGCCCGTAATGTTACAAAATACGAACTTCGTAAAATACAGGTTTTTGTGCTTTTAAATTGAGAATATATTGCTGTTCTTCTCAAGAGCCTCGATAAACCTTTTATTATGCTCTTTGGTGCCTATGGTCACTCTGATAAAATCAGGCAGCCCAAAACTGGCTGTTGGGCGGACGATTATTCCGCAAGCCAGTAATTTGTCAGAAATTATTTTCGCATTAGCCCCTAATTCAACCAATAAAAAATTGGCCTGAGTCGGAATATATCGAAGCCCTAATTTGTCCAGGTGTTTATAAAGATATTCTTTCCCGTCAAAAACCATCTTCCTCGATTTATCCAGCCATTCTTTATGTTCCAAAGAAATCAATGCCGCGTGCTGGGCTAATCTATTCACATTAAATGGCTTTCTGACAAGGTTAAGGTATTTTATGATTTCATTGCTTGCGATACCATACCCAATTCTCAGTCCCGCAAGGCTATAGACCTTAGAAAACGTTCTTAAAATAATTACGTTCTTTTCAGTATCTCCCTTGATATATTCCACGCTATTTGGGAAATTCGGATCATCCACATATTCCGCGTATGCCTCGTCAAAAATCGCTATTACATGATCCGGTAATAAAAGAAGGAACTTATCGACTTCTTCTTTTGTCACGATTGTTCCCGTAGGATTATTGGGGTTGCAAATAAAAACCAGTTTTGTTTTTGAAGTAATCGTTTCTAAAATTCCCGCAAGATCATATTTATAATTTTTTAACGGCGTGAAAATACATTTGGCGTCAGATATACGGCTGGCAATTTCATAATAACTAAACGTGGGATTTCCTATAATTACCTCTTCGCCCGGATTCAAAAATGTCTCACAAATCATAGAAATAATTTCATCACACCCGTTCCCGAGTATAAAATTATCCGGAGAAATTCCCCACAAATGTCCCAGTTTTTTACAAACTTCTTTCCCGCATCCTTCCGGATACAAATATATTTCATCCAAACATTCTCTTATTGTCTTGGTAATAAAGTCAGGTACGCCCAAATCATTTTCGTTAGAAGCCATTTTTATAACAGCATCTTTTTGCAGGTTAAATTCTCCGCAAATTTCCTCTTTTGACTTGCCGGGGATATAGGGGGAAATTTTAAAGAGGTTTGGACGGACTAATTTTTTTAGTTCTTTTATCATAATGTTTCACTCAATTTTCATTTTTCTTTGTGCCAATTACTTGCCTCATGGCACGTCCTGCATAGCTCTCCATGTGAATTATCCACTCTGAGGAAATAAGATTTTCCCCCTTTCCATCCTATTAAAGACTTAGTTTTTATTATCGGGCTGCTATGCGGATTATGGCATGTCCCGCAGGTAACTTCCCCATTTTCCAGGGGTAGAAAGTCCGGCACTTTAAAGTCAGGAACAACCTCCACGGGATGACTTACCCCTAACGCCCCGCCGCTGTGACATGGTTTAATGCATAAGTCAGTAACACTTTTTTTAAACCTCGGGGTTTTACTTCTGGTATCGTCCATTATATGACATTGACTGCAGCAGTCTATTTCTAATTTAAATTTATGTGTATGCCTGGCTCTTGTCAAGCTTTCCCTTTCTGCAGGAATGTTGCTTTTGTTGTGGCAATAAAGACAATTTTCTGAATTAGCCGCAAGATTATGCGGATTATTTCCATCATTCCTTTGGGCGATACTGCAGAAAGAAAGCAAAAATGCCAAAATTATCCATAACCCCAATACGTCATTCCCGCGAAAGCGGGAATCCAGTGTTCTTAAATTATTTTTCTGGTTCCCCGCCTTCGCGGGGACGACGTTTTTTCGCCAACTTGTTAGCATGGGTGTTTCATTTATAGTCTAAATTGACTAAAAAGCTTATTAAGCCGCTCCATGTTATCTTTGATTTCTTTATTTTTTGAAGAATCTTCTGGATGAAGACATTCCGAAAGTTTTTCAAATCCTGTTTTAATATCCTTTATTCGTCTATTTAATTCCTGGGTTAAAAGATTTAATTTATCGGCCAATAGTTCAAATTCATCTGTTTTTCGCAGTCTGGTATTTATAGTAAAATTGCCTCTGGCGATTTCTTCTAAATTTTTTTCAAAACGATATAACGGCCCTGCGATTCTGTGAGAAAAGACAAGAACTACTATTACACAAATAGCGCCTGTTGTAAAAATGGAAAGTAAAGTAGCCGCCACTACCGCGGGAAAAATAATCTCCCATGTAGACTTGATCTGAATATGCGACTCGTAAAAACTGCGTGAAAGAGTTTGATTTGCCATTTCGTAAACCACCCACCCGAGAATTACACTTCCCGAGACAATTAAAGCTAAAAAGATACTGACAAATTTTAACTGAAATGCCTTTTTGATGAAATAGTCTTTACGTTTCACAATCGAAATTATCCCATAATTATAAATTTATGTCAATTGCAAACAAATATAGATTGTAATCGGTCAGTTATTAGTGGAAACGGTAGCCGCAAGCTTTAGCTTGCGTTGTTGTTCGCAGGCTAAAGCCTGCGCCTACCACCAATAACTGACCGATTACTATAGATTAGATTCCAAATTACAGAGGACAGCGAGCATGCCGCCTCTGAGTTTTTTCGTTCGGTTATGTTGCGCGCCTCGCCGAGCTGGAACTCTCCAACCAAATCTGCCTAATGAAAATCAAGGATGTTGTTAGGAAGAGTTTCTAAAACATCAAATTTGTTCAATTAAAAACGATTAATCTATTTGTCGGTTTTGTTATGAATTTGTGGGGAAAGGCATATTATAGTCAAAATGGATTATAAAATAAATAATTATTGACAAAAAAATGTTAATATGTTATTATTATGCCGAAATACAAAGTTAAAAAGGGGTAAAAAATGATTTATTCATTTAAATTTAAGAATTTTTGTTCTTTTGCGGATGAGGCAACAATCTCATTTGAGGATATTCGAAAAGGAATTGAGACAAAAAACAATATGTTTTTCGACACTGAATCGCTTAGTAAAGTGATGATTGTTGTCGGGCCAAACGCATCCGGCAAGACGAACGCGCTTAAGGCATTGGCATTTGTTAGCTGGTTTGTCCGAAATTCTTTTTTTGGTTTGGAGGGTGAGAAAGAGGAAATTCCGATAGATCATTTTAAATTTTCTGAAGAGAAAAACAGTGTTTCTGAGTTTGAAATAATATTTGACCATAATAAAAAAGTTTATAAATATATTTTGTATTTATGCAGGACACATGTTGTTAAAGAAGAACTATACCAGAAGAAAGAAACACAGCATTTCAACTATTTATTCAAACGAAATTGGGATGCTAAAACTGAAAGTTACGACATTGTTCAAGATATTAGTTTAGAAACAGAGGTGGTAAAAAAAATATTACGAAAAAATGTATCCTTAGTTTCAGTGGGAGTAGCCATCAAAAATAGTGTCTTAACAGACATTGTTGTTTTTTGGCAAAATATTATAAGCAATGTTAATCGAGCGGGAAAAGCATGGGATATATCTTCTCTCGGAGAAAAAAGGATTTTAGAAGCAACAGAATCATATGTTAAAAATAAAAATATTTTTGCTAAAGTTATTCAATTTTTAAAGGATATTGACTTTGGATTCGATGGGGTTTTAATCGAAGAAGGTGAAGTCCATAATTCCAAAACTGGAGATAAAAAGAAAGTTAATTTACCATATGGAGTTCATAAGGTAAATGAAAAGTTGTATAAACTTCCTTTTAATTATGAATCAAGCGGTACAAAAAATATGTTTGTACTTCTTCACTTTCTTTTTCCTGCGATTGAACATGGAGGAATAGCTGTTATAGATGAACTTGAAATTGACCTTCATCCGCATACGATACCGCATATAATCGAATTGTTTGTAAACCCGGTTAAGAATCCAAAAAACAGCCAGCTTATTTTTACTTCTCATTCGCTTGAAGTGCTTAATCATCTTGAAAAAGAGCAAATTATACTTGTTGAGAAAAAGAAAGATTGTAAAAGCGAGCTTTATCGGCTTGATGAATTAAAAGGTGTGCGAAGAGATGATAACATTTACGCGAAATATCTGGCAGGTAAATATGGAGCGGTTCCAAATATATGAAACCGGCCAGACGTACCAAAACAGCAATTTTAATAGTCGGAGAAGGCCCTACAGAAAAAGCATTTCTGCAGTATTTAAAAGAACTGTATGTTACACGGGACGATGACATTGTAGTAAAAATTGAATGTGGATCTGGTGGTTCGCCCAAATGTGTTGTTCAGAAAGCAAAACGTTTATGCGGGAGCAGGGCTTATGATAAATGTTTTGTGCTTATCGACGCGGATAGGTTATCGGAAAATGATTGTAAGATAAATAAGCACACAAAAAAAATCAGGATACTGAAAGCAACACCAAATATTGAAGGATTATTTTTAGCGATTCTTCAGTATCCTAATTTTTCACAGGTTACAGCTTACTCTGTTATGTGCAAGAAAGAATTTGAACGAAATTATCTTTCGGGTGATAAAAAAATGGATAAACGCGCTTACCCTGCAATATTTTCTCGTGAAATGTTTGAAGCGCGGCGAAAAAATATTCCGGAGTTGGAAGAGATTTTGAAAGGGATGCGGGGATATTTCTTATGGACAAAGAAAAATTAAAATTACTTATAGATGAAAGCAGAAGCAATGAGCCCTCAAAAATAACTTTGGGTATTTATGAATATATTAAAAAACACAAGAATATTGTTCTAAACAGTTATGGTCCGTTTGTTAAAGATTTTGAAGATTCTTTTCAAGAGTTGACATTGGTTATAGATTATTTGAATTATGTCCCCAGCGATAAGTGGGAAAATCATAAAAAATTTCAAAATCTTTTGTATCCCGAAGCATTAAAAACTTTGCATTGTTCTTTTGAAATTTTGATTAACGGATATTATGATGAGTCGATAATGTTATGTAGGAGTGCGTATGAAACATTTTTTAGAATAATATTCCTATCTTGTTATCCAAAGGAATGGGAAGCTATATTTGTTGATAGAAAAGGGAAAATACAGTTTAATGTTACATCTTTTTGTAAAGATCATCTTAATATAGATTGGGAATTTATTTATAAAATTATGTGTTTAATGAGTCATTCAAAAAATTTTAGAAACATGGAAAAACTTAAAAAAATATGGGAGAAGAAGGCAAAAGAAAAAATTACATTAATCTATAGTTTAAATGAAGATTCTTTAAAAATGGCAATAAATAATATAATACTTACTTTAAGCTGTTTATTTCATATAATAATTCCAATATTTGAAGAAGATTTACAAAATTACATTGGATTCAATAAAGTAATAAAAAGAGATTTGATTTTGTTAGGTATTATTGAAGACACTAAATCAGATTTTTCTGCTCTTTCGAAAGATATTGTAAAAATAGGAAAAATTATAAAAATAGCCAATTCCGGAGGAGATTGGGAAAAAGTAGCAGGGCAGGTAGGAGTTTGATATTAATGCCTATTTTCACCTCTCTCAATTTTTGAAATATAAGATTGCGGTTTGTTTAATTTATGAGCAACTTCGAATTGTCTTAACCCGGCTTCTTGCGGGGCTTTTCTTTATTTACCGTTGTATCTATAATCCTTTTTGGCTTGAGGATGCTGATATTATACCCTAACAGGTATAGAAAGTGGCATTATTTGTTTTCCATAGATTAAAAGTAATAAATTATCTTGACATTATACCTGAAAAGGTATAATCTTAAGACAAAATATAACCTAAAGGGTATAATATGAATATGGGATTAAAAATAAAAGAGTTGCGGAAAAAAGCTGGATTGACACAGGTAGATTTTGCCAAAAGGGTGGGAGTTGGATTAAGATTTATAAGAGATCTTGAACAGGGGAAAAAAACAGTAAGAATGGATAAGGTTCATCAACTATTGGAATATTTCGGGTATCATTTGGAGGCGGTAAAGAATGATAGAAAATAAAAGAAAAGCAAAAATTTATTTTAAGGAAACACTGGCCGGACTATTGGAGGAAACAGAGAATGGGTATAAATTCGTTTATGATATTGATTTTATTAAAAACGGAATACCCATTTCTATATCTTTGCCGGTAAGAGAAGAAGCGTTTGAAATCAATGAACTATTTCCATTTTTCGAGGGTTTACTACCGGAGGGTTGGTATCTTGACATAGTAAGTAAATCATTAAAGATTGACAAAAATGATAAATTTGGTTTACTGCTTGCTACTTGCAAGGACACCATAGGCG
>JBDROR010000246.1:0-3395 GCA_043809805.1 bacterium | reverse complement strand
GATATTTCAGCATTGCTGCAAGAGGTATTTTCAAGCATACCTATTGTTAAGGCATTTTCCATGGAAGGTTATGAAATAAATAAATTTAAAAAAGAGAACAGAACATTTTTTGATACAGTGATGAAAACTGTTCGAATTACTTCCGCGCTTCCTTCATTAATGGAATTCGCCGGGTCGATAGGATTTGGTTTTGCCATTTATTACGGGGTTCATGAAATTTCAAGAGGGAATCTGACCACTGGCGAATTTATAAGTTTTACAGCGGCAGTAATTTCTTTTTACAGGCCGGTAAAAAGTTTGACTCAGATGAATAACAATATTCAGCAGTCGCAAGCCGCAAGCCAGAGGATTTTTACACTTCTTGATGTTAAACCTGAAATTATTGAAAAATCCGACGCGATAAATTTGCCCAGGATCAAAAGTGAAATAAGGTTTGAATCTGTAAGTTTTTTTTATGAAAATAATGGGAATATACTACAGAATATCAATCTTGAAATTAAAACAGGGGAGACAATTGCTTTTGTAGGGCCAAGCGGAGCAGGCAAGACGACTCTTGTAAATCTTTTAATGCGGTTTTATGATCCGACAAAAGGCAGGATTACCGTAGATAATATTGACATAAAAGAGGTTACAGTAAAATCGTTACGAAGTCAAATTGGAATTGTTACCCAGGAAACAATTCTTTTTTATGATACGATAAAAAATAATATAGCGTATGGTAAGACGGACGCGGAATTTGAAGGGATTGTGGACGCGGCGAAAAGGCCAACGCGCATAGTTTTATTGAAGAATTTCCTGATAAATATAACACTATTATTGGCGAAAGGGGTGTTAGATTATCCGGCGGACAACGCCAAAGGCTGGCTATTGCGAGGTCAATATTAAAAAACCCGCCGATTTTAATTTTAGATGAAGCTACTTCCGCCCTGGATACCGAATCGGAACGGCAGGTACAGTCGGCCATTAAAAATTTAATGAAAAACAGGACAACTTTTGCTATTGCCCATAGATTATCTACAATAATAAATGCCGATTGTATTGTTGTTCTGGATAAAGGTGGAATTGTTGCTTGCGGGAAGCATGAAGAGTTAATCCAAAAATGCGGTTTGTATAAGCATCTTTATGAGATGCAGTTTAAAGAAAACCCTAAACCCTAAACTCGAAACACTAAACAAATCCGAAACCCAAAACTCCAAAAGTAAGAGGTAGTTGGGTAAGGGTAAGGATGTCGGTTTGATAGTTAGGTGAGTCTTGTTTTGAGTTTATAGTTTTGGGTTTGTTTAGAATTTAGGATTTAGAGTTTAGTGTTTTTAATGGATATGAGAAAAATAATAAAAAGACTTTATCGGAAATTTTTGTTGTTTTTAAGTCCGCTATTTGGCTCTTTGCTTGTTAAATTCATCGGCTGGACGACAAAAATTGATTTTGTTAATCGACATTTTGAGGAAAAATTAAAAAAAAATAAAACCAGAATTATCTATACTTTTTGGCATAACAGGATTTTTTTTACATGTTACTTTTACCGCCATCTAGGAATAAGGGTTTTAGTCAGTCCAAGCAGAGACGGGGAATATACAACCAGGATTATTGAAGCATTAGGTTATAAAACAATACGTGGATCTAGCTTTTCTTCCGGCAGAAGGGCGCTTACCCAAATGATTGAAGCCGTGAATGATGGATATGATGCTGGTTTTACTCCTGACGGCCCTCGAGGCCCAAAATATGAATCCCAGCATGGTGTTATTATATTGGCCCAAAAAACCGGAGCGGCAATTTTGCCTCTGGTTTATGATGTAAAGAAAAAAAAGGTTTTTAAAAGCTGGGATAATTTTATTCTGCCGCTTCCTTTTAATCATGCAGTATTCGTTTACGGCAATCCTATTTTTGTCCCTGAAAATGCCCGCGGTGAAGAAATCAGAGAAATCCAAAAGAAATTAAATCAAAGCCTTGATGAAATTACTACCGAAGCTGAAGATTATATCAGGAAATTTTTTTAATAATTCAAGTCAATATTTTAATGCAGTAAGTTTTGGAATAAAACAATTGTTCTAAAAAGGAACAAAGTACATAAATTTCTTGTCATAGTTATAATTTTGTGATATTATTGCCGATTATTGGAGGATGAAGTTAATGAAAACAAAACATACTTACCAATTGCCAATTATTGTTGAAAAAGATGAAGATGGATTTTATGTAGTTGAATGTCCTGTATTTTCTGGCTGTTATACCCAAGGTAAAACTATCGATGAAGCATTAAGAAATATCCGTGAAGTAATTGAGTTATGCATGGAAGAAAAAGCAAACAAGGAAATTCTGAAAGATTTTCATCCTCAAGAAGTAAGTTTTCATACTATAGCTTATGCCTAAAATACCAGTTCTTTCTGGAGATCAAGCAGTTAAATGTTTTGAAAAATTGAGTTATCAAGTTGTGCGTCAGCACGGTAGTCATATTCGGATGCATCATAAATCTGATAAATCTAAAAACCCCCTAACTATTCCCCGTCATAAAACACTTGGTAAAGGGCTGTTGCGTAAATTGCTGCGCGATGCGGATATTAATATTGAAAAACTGATAGAACTAAGGAATTGGTAGGCGCAAGCTTTAGCTTGCGTTGTTATTTCGCGGTATTTCGCAGGCTGAAGCCTGCGGCTACCACCAAAGGCTGACCGATTACGTTTTTTGATAAATTTATGTTATTTATTTATGATTTGTTATTTTTATTAGTTCTTATTGTTTACAGCCCGTTTTTGCTGATAAAATTTTTGCGGAAAAAAGAATTGTCTTTTTTGAATGAATGTTCACAAAGTCCAATTTGGTTTCATGCGGCCTCAGTAGGAGAAGTAAATGGTTTGTATCCGATTATTGATAATATTTTTCAAAAAAACAAATATTTTGAGTTCGCGATTACCACTTATACCCCGACCGGTTTAAAAAGGGCAAAAGAAATATTTTCGAATTACCCGGTTAAATATTATTCTATCCTGCCGTTAGATTTCAGTTTTATTATTAAAAGATTTATAAAAAAGATGCGTCCTGCGATAATTATTATATCCGAAACCGAATTGTGGCCAAATTTAATTTCCCGCGCAAAAAAATATGGAATTAAAGTTATTGTCGTTAATGGGCGGATTTCGGACCGCGCGTGGCCTAATTACTCAAGGTTCAGATTATTTTTTAAAAATATTGTTAATAAAATTGATTTTTATTGCGCGCAGACGGAAACTGATAAAGGACGGATTGTTTCATTGGGTATTGCTCCAAATAATGTTGAAGTTACAGGCAATTCCAAATATTCTTTCGTGCCAAAAATCACCAAAGAAATTTCAATAAATTTATCGCGTCCGATTATTGTCGCGGGGAGCACGCGCCCGGGCGAAGAAGTGATAGTTTTGGA
>JBDROR010000245.1:0-2941 GCA_043809805.1 bacterium | reverse complement strand
GGTCGAAATGACAAATTGTAGGGTCGAAATGACAATTATGCGAAATACGAACAACAAAATAAGGAGGTACCCGTGAATGATTTATTTACTAAAATTAAGGAAGCAAAAGATTACATTAACTCCAAAAAACAGATAAGCCCTGAAGTTGCTATTATCCTTGGGACGGGACTAGGCGGTGTTGGCCGTGAAATTAAAGAAAAGACAGTAATTCCTTATAAAGATATTCCCCATTTTCCTCTTTCTACTGTTGAAAGTCATAGCGGCGAACTGATTTTGGGTAAGATTGGGGACAAAAGTGTTGTGGCGATGCATGGAAGACTGCATCTTTATGAAGGATATTCAGCTGTTGAAGTAAGTTTCCCTGTCAGGGTAATGAAGGAGTTAGGCGCTAAATATCTAATAATATCAAATGCCTGCGGCGGGATGAACCCGCAGTTAAAGACAGGGGATGTTATGATTATTACCGACCATATAAATCTTATGGGACATAATCCGTTAATTGGGCCAAATGACCCTAGAATCGGGTCCAGATTTCCTGATATGTCTGAACCTTATAACATCGGATTAGTGGAATTGGCCGACGCAGTGGCGCGTGAAGAGAAAATCAGAATTCAGCATGGTGTTTATGTTGGAGTTACCGGGCCTTGTTTGGAAACAAAAGCTGAGTACCGCTTTTTACGTTTTATTGGTGCGGATGTAGTTGGAATGTCCACGGTCCCGGAGGTGATTGCGGGCGTGCATTGCGGGTTTAAAATTCTGGGGCTTTCTATTGTTACGGATCAATGTTTTCCAGATAATTTAAAGCCAGCCGATATTAATGAAATTATAAAAATTGCCGGTGAAGCTGAACCGAAGCTTACGAAAATAGTTGTTAAGGTTGTTGAAAAGTTGAAATGACAAAATGAGGGACTATGCAGGTTAAGACGATAGAATGGCTGGAAGATTCCGTCCGTTTGATAGACCAACGGAAACTTCCCCTGAAAAAGATTTTTGTGAACTGTACAAGTTATCAAAATGTAGCTTTTGCAATTAAATCAATGCAAATTCGCGGGGCGCCGGCTATAGGTGTAGCCGCCGCGTTTGGGATTGCTTTAGGCGGTTTAAAAATAAAGACTGAAAATAAAGAGAAATTTATTTCAGAAATAAAAAGGATATCCGCTGTTATTGCGGGAACAAGGCCAACTGCGGTGAATCTTTTTTGGGCAGTTCGGCGAATGAATGATTTTATTGTAAAAAATTCTGATCGTCCGATTTCTTTTTTGAAAAAAATGTTAGTTGATGAGGCAATTAAAATATATAATGAAGATATTGCGATTAACAAAAAAATAGGGCGTTTTGGTGGAAGTTTAATTAAAAATAATGACACTATACTTACACACTGTAACGCGGGTGCGCTGGCAACTGCCGGTTATGGAACTGCGCTTGGGGTTATCAGAAAAGCGCACCGAGATGGTAAAAAAATCAAAATACTTGTTGATGAAACAAGGCCGTTTTTACAGGGCGCAAGGCTTACTTCATGGGAATTGAAGGAAGAAAACATCCCACACACGCTTATTACCGACAATATGGCGGGATATCTTATGAATAAAGGAATGGTAAATAAAGTTATAGTAGGGGCTGACAGAATTGCGGCTAATGGGGATACAGCCAATAAGATTGGAACTTATAGTGTGGCGGTATTGGCGAAAGAACATAAAATTCCCTTTTATGTCGCGGCGCCTTTATCAACAATTGATATTTCTATCCCTGATGGTTTCCATATCCCTATTGAAGAGAGAAATCCAAGAGAGGTAACTCACATCATGGGGAAACAAATATCGCCGAATGAGATTGATGTTTTTAATCCCGCGTTTGATGTTACGCCCAATAAATATATTTCCGCGATTATTACAGAAAAAGGCGTGCTTTATTCGTCATTTAAGGAGTCAATACGTGAAGCTGTTTCATAAGTCGGTTTCGTCATGAAATAGCAAGCTTTGCGGCGAAACTAGGAAGTCGAGCCGAGCATATCGGTTGATATGTAAGGCGAGACTGACGAAGTTGCAGACGCAAAGATTGCTTTTGTAATAGAAACAAGACTTATGAAACAGCTTATAGTGTCAAGTAATTATGCTTATTTTCCGATATTTAAAGAAAGTCGCTCGTCGCTCGTGGGAACTTGTCATTCCGAACAAAGCATTGTCATTCCGAACGAAGTGAGGAATCTTATACTGGGTCGATTTAAGAAAGATTTCTCCCTTCGGTCGAAATGACAAGATGTGTGGTCGAAATGACAAAGTTGTGCGTCCGAAATGACAAGCAGTCGGTAGAAGTGGCAGTTATAACGAACGACGAACGACGAATTAAGGAGGGGACAAAATGGGAAAAAAATGTTTTTACGCGGTTCTTTTTGTTTTAATGGTTTTGACTAATTTTGTTTTTGCAGGCGGGATTGAAATAAGAGAGATTGGAGCAAAGGCAAGTTCAATGGGCGGCGCGTTCCGCGCGTTAGCGGATGACGGAACCGCTGTATTTTGGAATCCAGCGGGATTAACTCAAATTAATGGCCAGAATGTAACTGCTGAAGCCTCTTTTATTCAAATAAGATCGAAAGTCGGCCAGAACTTTTACGGTTCGGATGTAATTTCCGGTTATAAAACTGAAAATGTTGAACAAAAAAAGGCATGGGAGTTAGTGCCTACAATCGCCTATTCTAATGATTTAAAAATTAAACAAAACAAATTGAAGTTTGGGCTTGGTGTTTATACCCAGCATGGACTTGGCACTGAATTTGATCTTTTTTCTGATCAGGCCAATTATCCAACATATCCGGAATATGACTGGAAAGGCGCGGGTAATTTTACCTCCATCCATCCCGCGCTGGCTAAACAAATAAATGACCGTGTAAGCGCAGGAATTGGGCTTTTTGCGACAAGAGGGGTTATTGAACAAGCTGGCCCCT
>JBDROR010000244.1:0-5383 GCA_043809805.1 bacterium | reverse complement strand
CCACCATTCCCTGACGCTCACCACCATACCTTTTGGATACAGCGGCTCAAGGCGGTTTGACACCTGCTCATGCAAGCCGATGCCGAAGAGCCATTTTCTTCATCTCCCGTATAGTTTTACGTGGCACACGGACGGAGTTAGATTATTAGAATAGAGTTGACAGATGAAATATTAGGTATTTTTAATAAAAAAAGCAGAAAAATATCTTGATTTTGGGAAATAAGCAAGCTTTCAGATTAGTTTTTCTTCAACGTTTCTAACTCCTTCATGAAACGTTCCGCGCTCCATTCAGAGATATGAAATGGATATTCCGTTTCGGAAGAAATGGCAGGATATTTATCATCTGTCTTTTCAAAAAGAGATATCGAATACTCTTTTACCCCTTTGAGAGATATTGAAAACACAGGATTTTTAAAATCATTCTTTGTCTTGTCTTCAACAAAACTATCACACATTAAATTCGATAATGTCTTTATAATCTCTTCTATTTCTGTTTCATTCACAGATTCACCATTGTTAGTAACCCACCTTTGCAGTATCTTCTGTTTCGTTTCAGTTTTTTCTTTATTTAAATCGATAGAATCCGGAACAGATGATTTAACAATTGTTAATTTTTTATTGCCCTTAGTTAATAATACTTCTGTAATTTCTTCACTTTCGAAAGCCATTACAGTTTTATCCCTGAGATCAGAAACCGTCTTATTAAACGTACTTGCCAAATCACCCTGAGCGTGGAATACTCTATCATCTTTTTCAACTTTTAGAAATGTGTGACGGTAAGACGAGGCAAGTTTGCCTATCTCTATTTTCCTCAGAAGCTCGTCGCCCTTATAAACCGAGACCTCAATTCTCTTCTCTTTGTTGAGATCGTATAAGATATCGTTCTTTGATTCAGAAACAAGATCGGTAATAGTTAAAGAGCTTATTTCATCTTCCATTTCACCCGCGGCATCGTTATTTGCCGGGAAATTTTGCGGGGTAATCACCCACTTATCACCTTTTTTAAGCAATGTTATTTCCGAATCCGCCTTTGTTATTATAATTTTGGTAATATTCTTTTTACTTATTTTTTCCAATTCGGGAAGGGAATAATGCATATTGCTATTTTGCCTTTTCAAAAGATAAATTGAAAGGGCCGCTATTATCGCGGTAAGAATTATGTATTCTTTTTTTATTTTCATATTCCATTCCCCCCTTTTCGTCGTCGTTCGTATATCGTCGTTCCCGAGATTTGTAGGTTGGGTTTTACTAAACCCAACATTGTCTTCCATAAATTGTTGGGTTTCGCAAGCTCAACCCAACCTACAATGCTGGATTCCCGCCTTCGCGGGAATGACGTAACCCTCCACTTTCCCCTCTTCACTAGCGACTAGCGACTATTTGAATATCTGCTGAATAATACGCTGTCTTGAACGCCGCCTGATCCAGACAATAAGACCGGCAAGTATAACAAGTATCGGCAACCCGGCAATATTCACGGTTTTTATTAACATTTTCGAGTCGGGTTTTATATCTTTAATAGGATTAAACCCCTGTGATTTACTGCGCATGACAGCATATGCTTCTCTATTATTCAGATAATCAATGGTATTCATCACAAACTGGGAATTCGGGCTTGTACCTTTTTTATCCATAACATTATCCATTAAGATTTCTGATGTTCCGATAACGAATATTTTGCCCGGTTTTCCTTTCTTAATAGTTGCTTCTTCGCTTTTGATATTCGACATATCAATGCCTTTTTCCATATTTTCTACCTCTCAATCCCCCTTTAATCCCCCTTTGTCAAAGGGGGAAATAGGGGGATTTTTATCTTCGTCTTTTTCAGTTTCCTTTTCAGGAATAGGTTTATCGGCAAAATAGCTTGGGAAAGAACCCTCAAGTATGCAGGCCATAGCCATCTGCTTATATTTGCTTTCCTCTTTTGGCGGACTGGAAAATACCGGATTTAGATTAATATTCCCCGCTATTTCCCATGATTTTTCGGATGATGAAAATAATTTTTTCGCTTTTAATCCATTGTTTTTAATTTTTTCTTCATCCAGTTCTATTGGTGAAGCTTTCAACATCACGAGTCCTTTTATGTTTTTAAGAAATTCTACTTTTTTATTAATAAACTCATTTTTGATAATCGGCGCGAAATAAATATTCTGCCCTCCGCCGCCGAAAGCCTCCGGAATATTCTGCTTAAAACAATTCTCATCCAGCACATAAGATTTCCGGACATCCACTCCATAATGCGAGAGTAATTTTTCAAGCCCGTTATTCACAGGCAGATATGCCGGGCCCTGAGACCTTCCCATCCCGTTATAACCCTGCTGTTGATTAACTTCATTAAACGAATCTACAAAGACAGCAAGATTTTTCCCTTTCATCAGGTACTGATCTATCTGATATAGTTCATAATCTGAAAATTTTTCCTTGGCTCCGGCGATTATTAAAGACGGAAGTGTTCCCGGTATATCGTTTTCTTTTAAATTTACCGGTTTTAAAGTATACTCGTTGCTGACTAATCTGGAAAAATTGGTAATTAATTTCCCCTGGTTCTGAGTGGCAAACGGGAAACTCACCGTCATAAGTTCCGGTGTCCCATGCCCCGCCAGATAACCTATTTCTTCGTTTACATTAATAACATTTTCAACCGCTTCATCAATATTTTTTTCAATTTCATCCATTTTTGACAACTGATACTGCGTCCCAAAAAGCGGGAGCCGGAAAACCTGCAAAAGTTGAATATTTTCTATTTTATCGCCATGCTGAATAATAATGCCCGCGTAACCTTTATTTTTGGAAATTGTTTTACCCGTTCTGTCTTTGAATTCATCCCACTGAAGGGCCAAAATATTATTTTTTTCTGCCTCTTTGACAAGAGAGAAATCCTTGCTTGGATCGATATTTACAAACTCCAATTTGTCAAAGTTCTTTTCGTTTAATTTCCTGATTACATTTTCTATCGTCCCCGGAAGTTCCGAAAGGCCCGTCAAATTCATATAAGGCCCGACAACCTGAAGGGATGAAGATAAAAATAGCTTAACATTTATCTTTTCTTCGATATTCAAAAGCGCGCTTATCTTATTATTCATTTTCTGAATCTTTGAAGTAATCATGAATTCAAGGCCTTCGGTTGAGGTAATAGTCGGAATTGTTTCTATCATATTCCCATGTATCAGAACAAGTCCCATATAAGCCTTTTGGAACTTAACTTCATCCTTTTCAATATTCTGAATTTGTATGGGATTAATACCATAACTATGGGCAAGTTCCTGATTTTTTTTCGCCTTTTCATTTTCTTCGCTTGACACATTAAAAAACTGATAATTAAAATATTTGTCGTTGTGAATGGAATATTCCTGTAAAAGATCGCTCAGGTATCGTTCAATATTATTATAAGGAGCGGGAATTTTTTCAGTAAAAAATACCTTTACCGTAAAAGGTTCGGAAAGCGAGGAAACAACCTGTTTGCTCGGTTTTGACAGCGAAAATATTTTATTGGAAGTTAAATCCAATCTAAAAAAGAGAGTCATGCTTACCATATTGATAAGAACAACTACTGCGGCATATATCAAAAATTTATTAAATTTATTATTCAGTTTAATTTTATTTTTCATCATTATCTCCTCACTTTTTTCCCTGCACCGCGAGATCCGTGCTGTAAAGCATTATGAAACAAATACTTATGAAATATAATAAATCTCTCGAATCAATCATTCCTCTGGAAATATTCTGAAAATGGAAATCAGCCCCTAAAAATTGGAACACACTAAGAGCCGTTTCAGGCAAAAAAAATAAAATCTTGTCCAAAAGCGTAAGAATAAAACAGACAGCCATTCCTATTATGAACGCGATAATCTGATTGCGCGTAAGCGATGAAGAAAACAAACCTATTGAAGAAAAAGCGGCGCCCAGCAATATCGCGCCGAGATAGCCGCCAATAACCGGCCCCCAATCAAGCTGGCCTATGAATGAAATAAAGAGACAATAAGAAACAGTCGGAAGAAGCATTATTGCCGTAAAAACTGTGGCGGCGGCAAATTTACCGATTATTATATCCAAAGACGACACTGGCATAGTTGATAATAATTCATACGAACCGATATCCAACTCTTCTGAAAATAACCGCATCGTAACAGCCGGTATTATAAATGAAAAGGTAAGAGGGAGAAGTTCAAAAAAATTTCTAAGGTCCGCCTGCCTGTAAAGAAAAAAAGTAGTAAAGAAAAACCATCCGGTTAATATCAGGAAAATAGAAATTACTATATATGCTACAGGTGAAATGAAATAAGCTTTAAATTCTTTTTTGAAAATATTTACCGCGTTTTTCATATCAGTTCCCCCTTGTCAATTTTCTGAATATAGTTTCCAAAGTTCCCGTTTGAGTATGAAAATCCAATAGAATCCAATTGTTTCCTTTAATGAGATTGTAAATTTCCGGACGCATATCCTTGTCATTTTTACAGGATAAACAAAAATCCGTACTATCGCTCTTCTCATTAACCAATGTGATTCCATTCACACCCGGAATATTCTGAAATACATTTTTTACATTATTAAAATCACTTTTTTGGATAGAAATATTTATTATACATTCATCGGCAGTTCTTTTTTTGAGTTCCTCTGTCGCCCCGTCAGCAACTATCTTACCTTTATCGATAATCACAATCCTGTCGCATGTAGCTTCCGCCTCGCTCAAAATATGCGTCGACAAAATAATAGTTTTCTTTTTGCCTATTGCCCTGATAATATCACGTATCTCAACAATCTGATTTGGATCAAGCCCCGAGGTAGGTTCATCCAGGACAAGAATTTCCGGATCGTTCATCATTGCGTGGGCAAGCCCTACCCTCTGTTTATACCCTTTTGAAAGATCATGAATGGGTTTATGCATGACTTCATTTATTCCACATAGTCCGGCAAGCTCTTTAATTTTGCCGTCCTTTTTATTTTTTCCCAATCCGCGGACATCAGCCACAAAGTTCAGGTAATCATAAACCAGCATGTCAGGATATAAAGGCGCTGACTCAGGAAGATAGCCTATCAATTGTTTAATTTCAAGAGAATGTTCATAAATGTTATAGTCTTTCACATTAATGTTCCCCGAACTGGGGTCAAGGTAACATGTAAGCATTCTCAAAGTCGTCGTTTTGCCAGCTCCATTGGGGCCAAGCAATCCAAGGATTTCACCTTTTTTGATATCAAAACTGATATTATCCACAGCGCAAACGTCACCATAGTATTTGGTCAGCTCATTAATCTTTATCATAAATTTCTCCTCTGTTAAGCCCACTACGTCATTTCCGCCCCCGACTTCTCGAGGGTAAACTGCGGCGGGAATCCAGTCATTACAAAAAATCTGGATTCCCACTTTCGTGGGAATGACATGTAT
>JBDROR010000243.1:0-6216 GCA_043809805.1 bacterium | reverse complement strand
TGATGACCAATTAAAGGGTATTCCACCTCGTCAGCGGCCAATAAACAAAAACCGCTTTCCCCCTTATATTTGCAATCGGAACCGGCCCAAACATTCTGCTGTCATAACTTTTATCACGATTATCGCCCATAACAAAAAGTGACCCTTCAGGAACTTCATACGGTCCAAAATTATCTCTCACCGAAACATCTCCAGATTGAATTTCCATTCCCGCGCAAAATTTATATGGTTCACTCAGAATTCGCCCATTAATAAAAGTCTTTTTATCCCTAATTTCAACAGTTTCACCCCCTAAAGCAACTACCCTTTTTATAAAATCCTTTTTTCCGCCTGATATCGGAGGAGTCAAAACAACCACATCTCCCCTCTGTGGATCCCGCACTTTAGGTGAATGATAAATAGTAGGGATACGCTTATCCAAAAAAATCTCAACATCAACAATTGTAGCCGGTATCCGTATCCCATATATAAACTTATTAACAAAAACACGATCCTTCTGCAATAGGGTTTCTTCCATAGACCCGCCGTAGATAAAAGTAGCTTCTACTAAAGTTGTTTTTATCAACAATGCCAAAATCAGCGCGATTAAAAGCGACTGCCCATATTCTTTTGCTTTTGCTTTTATTTTTTCTTTGTCAAATTTCATATTTTCATATCTCCTGCAAATAGTAGGTTGGGTTGAGCCTGCGAAACCCAACATTATTTTCTTTTTTGTTGGGTTACGCTCTGCTTAACCCAACCTACAAACTGCATCAAGGTTAACCGGCAAACTTAAAATGGTGGGCCGTGCAGGAATCGAACCAGCAACCCTCTGATTAAGAGTCAGATGCTCTACCAATTGAGCTAACGGCCCCAGGTTAGTTGTTAGTTTTCAGTTGTCAGTTGTCAGATTCCTACTGACAACTAACAACTAATAACTGAAAACTACAAATTCGCCTCCGGCGAATTTGTTGGTGCGCCCGGGAAGAATCGAACCTCCAACCTACGGATTAGAAATCCGTTGCTCTATCCAATTGAGCTACAGGCGCGAAATTAGTCGTTAGTCGATAGTGAATAGTCGTTAGTAAAATACCATCTATTAACTAACGACTAACGACTAACGACTGAAATTTTTGCTACGCAAAAATTTCTGGTGTGCCTGAGTGGAGTCGAACCACCGGCCTACGGCTTCGGAGGCCGTCGCTCTATCCAACTGAGCTACAGGCACGAAAAATAGTTGTCAGTCGTCAGTTTTCAGATTCCCACTAACAACTAACAACTGACAACTGACAACTAAAATTTTCACCTTGTGAAAATTTTATGGAGCGGGAAACGGGATTCGAACCCGCGACATCTACCTTGGCAAGGTAGCGCTCTACCAACTGAGCTATTCCCGCATAATTCGTCGCTCGTATATCGTCGTTCGTTATTAGTCAGTCGCAATAATTGTCATTTCGACCGAAGGGAGAAATCTTTCTTCGTAGGGGCGAGGCGGTGCCTCGCCCTCCCATTTCGGGCGACCCATCGGGTCGCCCCTACAGTTCGGAATGACAACCCCACAACACATCCCCACAACTGGATTCCCGCATTCGCGGGAATGACGGGTCTCTCCTCTCTCCACTTACTTCTCCAGTTTCACCAATGCCATTTGCGCGGCCAATTGCTCGGCCTGTTTCTTACTCTTTCCCTGTCCCCTTCCATAAATAACATTATCAATCGATAACTCTATATCAAAAATCTTTTCATGCTCAGGCCCAATTTCATCAATAACCCGATAAATAGGAATTTTTTTAAGCTTAACTTGCGTCCATTCCTGTAACTGGCTTTTATAATCAACAATATTGCAGGTATTCATTTCATTTTCCATATGTTCAATTATAAATTTGTATGCCTCTCCTAATCCTGAATCCAAATATATCGCCCCGATAATAGCCTCAAACGTATTGGCTAAAATAGAATCTCTGTCCCTGCCTCCGGTAGCTTCTTCACCTCGCCCCAAAAGCAAATACCGGCCAACAACCAACTGACTCGCATTCTTAGACAGAACAGGCTCGCTAACAATCCTCGCCCTAAGTTTGGAAAGACTTCCTTCATTTGCCTTAGGGAATTTTTGATAAAGATATTCACTTGTAACCAGGCTTAAAACCGCATCCCCTAAAAATTCTAATTTTTCATTACATTCAATACTATCTTTTTGTTCATGGGCATAAGAACTATGCACTAATGCCTGATTAAAAATATGCAAATTATTCACTTTAATTTTTAATTTTTTTGCAAAGTCTTCTAATTCTTCTATCCGTTTTTTTTCCAAACTCATATTAAGCTCCCCGCCTAAAAAGCTCCGTAACTTGTTAATATTACAAACCGACTACCTGTTATTTCGACCGAATGGAGAAATCTTCAAATGTCTTACTTAATTTTCAACCGCCATTTGCGCCAATTACCGTTGGAATAAATCGTTTCATTACAATCACGCCGTTTTGTCCGCCGAAACCAAAAGAATTTGACAAGATTACATTTGCCTCTTTTGCCCTGGATATATTAGGTACATAATCTAAATCACATTCCGAATCAGGAGATTCATAATTTATAGTCGGAAGAATAACCTTTTTATCCAATGTTAAAGCGCAGATTACGCCTTCTATTCCTCCTGCGGCTCCTAACAGATGCCCAGTCATTGATTTTGTGGAACTTATACAAAGTTTACCTGCATAATCTCCAAACACTTTTTTAATTGCCAATGTTTCACATTTATCATTCAATTTTGTCGATGTTCCATGAGCGTTAATATAATCTATATCTTTGGGGAGCAAATTCGCGTCCGATAACGCACTACTCATAGCTCTTGCCGCGCCATCACCTGTTAAATCAGGCGAGGTTATATGATACGCATCCAAACTCATTCCATAACCTATCATCTCTCCATATATTTTGGCATTTCGGCTAACAGCATGTTCTAATGTTTCTAAAACAACAATACCCGCGCCTTCACTCATAACAAAACCATCGCGCTCATTATCAAAGGGACGACTCGCCCTTTGCGGGTCATCATTACGAACAGATAAACTTCTTGCCGCGCAAAAACCAGCTACGCCCAGAGGGGTTAATGGGGACTCACTCCCACCTGCAATCATTACATCCGCATCACCCCGTTGAATAATTTTAAAGGCATCGCCAATTGCGTGTGTCCCGGTGGCGCAAGCTGTGGCTAAGGTAGTGCTTGGGCCTTTAACACCGAGTATTATAGCCGTTTGACCGGTAACCATATTGACAATCATCATAGGGATAATGAAAGGATTTACCCTGCGGGCTCCTAAATTTAATAAAACTTTATGCTCTTCTTCCATAGCCTTCAAACCGCCAATCCCGGAACCTATAACAACACCAATCCTATTAACATCCTCTTTGGATAAATCTATACCCGCATCTTCCACTGCCGAACATGACGCATAAACACCATATTGGCAAAATTCAACCATATGTCTAATATCCTTTTTTGACAAAAATTTTGACGGGTCAAAATCCTTAACTTCACCCGCAATCCTTGTAGGATAAGTGGACGCGTCAAATTTCGTCAAGGGGCCAATACCGCTTTTCCCCGATACTAAATTTTGCCATAGATCATCCTTGTTATTTCCTAAAGATGAAACAACGCCAACTCCTGTTATTACAACTCTTTTCTTCACTCAACCTCCTGGGATAATATTCATTATACCTGATTACACAGATTTTATTCCATCTGTGTAATCTTTCTTTAATCCGTGTAATCAAAACATCCATAGGATGTCTTAAAACAAATAGGGTATAAGCATCCCATATTTCTTATACCCCACTGCATGTTAATTGAATATATCAACCCTAAGCCTTATGGGCATCAATATATTTAATTGCATCCCCCACAGTAATTATCTTCTCGGCCTCTTCATCGGGTATTTCAATACCAAATTCATCTTCCAAAGCCATAACTAACTCAACTGTATCTAATGAATCCGCACCTAAATTCCCAACAAAAGAAGATTCTGGTTTTACTTCCGCTATATCTACACCCAATTGCTCAGCAACAATCTTTTTCACTTTTTCTTCAATTGCCATTAAAAATCCACCTCCTTTTGTTAGTTTTCAGTTGTCAGTTTTCGGTTGTCAGTTTCCTACTAACAACTAACAACTAACAACTACCTACATTGCCATTCCACCATCAACCCGAATAACTTCCCCTGTAATATATCCCGCTTTTTCTGAAACTAAAAAAAGAATAATCTCAGCCACATCTTCTACCCGGCCAAGCCTGCCTAATGGAATCTGCTTCATCAAATTCTCTTTTACATCATCCGGTAAAACTTTAGTCATTTCAGTGGCAATAAACCCCGGAGCAATGGCATTTACAGTAATATTCCGGCTGGCTACTTCTCTGGCTACAGTCTTGGTAAAACCGATCATCCCCGCTTTGCTCGCGGAATAATTTGCCTGGCCCGCATTCCCAATAAGCCCCACAATCGAGGCCATATTCACAATTCTGCCCCAACGCTCCTTAAGCATTGGACGCAGTACAGCTTTCGTACAGTTAAAAACTCCTTTTAGGTTTATACCCAAAACCTTGTCCCAATCCTCTTCTTTCATCTTGAGAAGAAGGCCGTCACGGGTAATGCCCGCATTGTTGACAAGTATATCTATTTTACCATACTTGTCAAGAATTTTATTGACCGTATCGCAAACCTCCTGGTAATTGCTTACATCCATTTTATACGCTGACGCGCTTCCGCCTAATGTCTCAATCTCGTTGGCCATACTATCGGCATTTTCCTGACTAATATCAACTATAACAACCTTAGCTCCATTTCTCGCCAATCCCAAAGAAATAGCCTTTCCTATCCCCTGCCCGCCTCCGGTAACAATGGAAACTCTGTCCTTTAATTCCATAAATCCTCCTAATTTTAAACTCTAAACTCTAAATCCTAAACTCTAAACAAACTCAAAATTATAAATCCAAAATAAAATACAAGCTATCTTGTTTCAAGTTTTAAGTTTTGGGTTTTGGATTTGTTTAGAATTTCGAGTTTAGGGTTTAGAGTTTCATCCATTAGTTCCTTCCATTTTTCATCCATACAAACAACTTCTGCCCTTGGGTCAATTCTCTTTAGTAATCCCTGCAACACATTTCCCTGACCAACCTCAATAAAATCAGTTATTCCGGCATTCAAAATATAACGCATTGAATCATCCCACAAAACTGGAGATTTCATCTGTAATGCAAGCATTTTTTTAATCTCGTTCGGTTCAAACATAGGCTTTCCCGTAACATTGCTTATTATCGGAATTTTTGGGGATGAAAATTTAATATTTTCCATATAATCCAAAAATTCCCCGGCAGTTTTATCCATTAATGAAGAATGAAATGGCCCGCTTGTATTAAGAAATATTACCCTTTTTATCCCTCTCTTTTTTAATTCCTCACAGGCGTATTCGACTGCCTTCGTTTCACCTGAAATAACAACCTGTCCCGGCGCATTATAATTAACCGCCTCCACAATCCCTATGTTTTTAACGCCAGCACAAACTTCTTTAATAAGATTTCTGTCTCCGCCTAAAACAGCAGCCATTTTCCCATATCCGGAGGGATAGGCATTTCCCATAAGCTCCGCCCTTTTCTTAACCAAATCCAAACCTTCCTCCCATGAAAAAATCCCGGCGGCGGCGCAAGCTGAATATTCACCTAAACTATGACCTGCGGAAATTTCCGCGTGAATCCCATATTCTTCCAATAACATAAGATAAGCCATACTAACCGTAAAAACTGCCGGCTGGGTATTTGTAGTCTGTGACAATTCCTCAATAGGGCCGTAAAACATCAAATTGGTTAAATCAAACCCAAGAATTTTATTGGACTTATTAAAAAAATCTCTTAACTTTACGCTGGACTCGAATAATTCCTTGCCCATCCCAACCTTTTGCACACCCTGGCCTGGGAAGATGTAAGCTAATTTCTTCAAAATACCGCCTCCTATTCGTCGTTCGGAACAATTGTCATTTCGACCGAACAATTTGTCATTTCGACCGAAGGGAGAAATCTTTCTTCAGAAGACAGATTCCTCGCTCCCGCTCGGAATGACAATTATTCCTGACACACCCATAACCGGATTCCCGCTGGAGTTTACCCTCGAGAAGTCGGGGGCGGGAATGACGAGACACTTTACCCTCCACTCTTCCCTGGTGACTTGGCGACATCTCTTTCCCCACTTG
>JBDROR010000242.1:0-6769 GCA_043809805.1 bacterium | reverse complement strand
AGGATCTGGATTTCTTGCTTCAGAACAAGTTTGGCAGGGATCCGTGGGGTGGAGGAACAGAATTTGGGATATTAAGCGATATTGACGAATCTGAATATAATATTTTCATAAATATTGATAATCCCAAAATTTCCGCGAGAGAAAAGAATGAAGTTCTTAGAAAAACTCTTTTGAAAGTTGTATCGCAGGATAATAAAATCTATTATATCATTCCGGGATATTTGGCGGCTGATTTGGTAAAAGATGTTCGTTATGAAAAAGAGATTATTGTTGAGGCTATAAAAAAATATTTTCCCAAATCGGAAAAACTAATCCAAATTGGAACGTTGAAAGATCGGGACAGCTTGCTCGTTCAGGCGTTAAATCATCTTTACCCTCATATTAAATTTATTAGCGTTAATCTTAATGAAAGCCTTTTTTTGGAAAATAAAATGGATTTGTTTTATTTTACCGACCGCGCGATTTTTACCATTTTCAAAGACTGGTCGCCGCCGTCAAATGTGGAAAGTTCAGACAAGCCGGAGAATGAAGAATATCTTATAAAAAACATATTTTATAAACTGTATCACTTTCTTAAACCGGAAGGCAGGATAATTGCCGTTAGTATTGATAAGTGCGGTTTTAATATAAAAAAAGTACAAACTTTTCATAATTGCATAAAAGAATTCGGCTGGTGGCAGTTGGTTCAGCCGTTTTTTAAAAAGATTGAAGTATCATCTATTCCCGATAGAGTTCAAAAGATAAGTGAGGAGATTAAAGAAAATTATCCGAATTTTCAGATTTTTTTTGGGGAACGGGCGGAAAGCAAATTAGACGTATTGGCAATTGAAGAAAAATTATATAGTTTAAATCTTCCGGGAGTTCCATTCTCGCTTGTATCCGGTTATAAAAATTCATTTACTTACCTGATGGATGTTCTAATGATTTTGAAAGATCTAATTGAAAGAAAAGATAACGGGTTTTTGAAAGGCCTTACAAAAATCCAGCGGGATGAACTGGAAATTATATGCACCGATATGAGAGATAAGAAGGAAAGATTTTTCCATTCAATGGTTTCTCTGATCGAAAAAATGGATCAGATAAAACAAATAGAACGTGTTATTAACCCGATAAAATATCAAAACCTGAGAAATTCGCTTTTAGGCAATCTGCATATTTTTACGCTTTTTAATTTTACAAGGGAAGAAGTGGAAGAAATAATATTGATTGTAACGGGGCACAGCGCCATGTCAGGAGTCGTTTCAGGCAAACTCCCGGGGACAGCTTTGAATCCGATTACCGACAAAGTTTTACTGACAGGAAAGGAATTTTCGACAAGACAGCTTGCGTTGTTATCGGACATAGTTGGCGGAAAAGTTCAGACGGATGCTCAAAAAGCCATCTCTTTAGAATCCAGAAAATATCTTAAAAAGATACTGGACAAAAGGAAAATATCAAATAATAAGGAATTGATTATTTTTAAAAGGATTATGGGGGAATATCGTTTTGCGATGGAAAATTATTTTATTCCATCCAAACAGATATTCGAATTAATTAAAAGGGATTATTTAAAAAGTATTGCTGAGTTTGCCGCCGGCGCCGGCGGGTTAATGCCCGCGAAAAAGGTTGAAAGGTTTTCCAAGCTGAGGAGGGAAGCGAGTGATGTAATTTATAATCCTGGAATAACGTGGGAATCGATAATGGAAGAAAAGGTAACCAATATGGGAGGAACGTTCTGGATGGCTCTCAGGCGGATACTTAGGATTCATGAGATACTGAGAATAGACCCCATATTGATGAAGGAATTGGAGGAAAAAACAGATTTCGAAATTGAAGCTATTACGGGTTACAACCGGGAAATGGTTCGTGAATACCGTGAAACGCGGGAATTGATTAAAATCGCGAGAGAATTTAAGAATAAATATTACAGCGAGATAAGTTTCGAAAGGCCGTTTTTTTATAGAAATTTGTTTGAAAAATTTGAACTTCACGGAACAGGCCGTATCTTTCCATTTCTTTCCGTGCGTTCAGGATTTAAACTCCTGTGGATCGCGTGCCATGTCGCAAAAAATAACTTTATTGATGCCAATCCAATGTTTCTCAGTGAAAACCTCAAGGAAAACAAACAAAAAATTAAGGAAATAGATGATAATCTGGATTTAATAAAAATAGAAAATTTGGATTTTTCCTTTTTAGAAGGCGTTAAGACAAAGCTTTTAGCGGGTAAGGATGTAGTTATTTTTGATACCGGACTCGAGCTTAAATTGAATGAAAAAACGGATTATCTTGAGTTCAGATACAGCAATATTTTTAAAAGCGTTGATGAATTAAACAACTTAATGGAAATTTTTAAAAACAAAGAGGTAAGTTTTAGAAATGTGAATTATCTGTTAAAACTTGAAAAGTGTGCGAGCGTTATTCAGAAATATCCGCTGGCCTATCGGGAAGAAATCAGCCGTTTAAGCGGCAAAAAATCAGATTCACAGAAGATTTTAAATTTGGGAAAAAAAGTTCAGTTAATTGAAGAGGTAATAGGGGATATTAGAAAATTATTTATTCATGAAATATTCAGTCCGAAGGAAATTGGGAATAATATTTCTTTAATGTCAAAATTTTGCCCGAAAGTTTTGGAAATAGTTTTGAATGAGTTTTTAGAATTGAGAAATATCAAAAGCATTCGTAAAGAACATATTGAAACAGTGAATGAATATATAATAAGGATAGCGAAAAAATTTCAGGCAATAGACACAAAGACAAAAAGTGAATTTCAGGACAAGACTGTGTTTAACCGTATCGCCCACGATGATTTTGGAGAAAAAACGCCTGTCAGTATCGAGGTTTCAGAGAAGCAGCTCGCGCAGCTTGAGGATATGTATGACAGGTTGGCTATGTATCCTGAAGTTAAAAGAGCAATGATCGTCAGTATTTTATTTTTTAATATTGGAAAGGTTCCGTCTTTATTCAAAAAATATCATAAGCAAATTGATTTTGTCGTATATCCGGAAGCGGGCGTAGAGGCGTTAAAAAGAGAAAAAATGCTGGAAAATTTGGTAGATAAAAATACTGAAAAACTGGCACTCTTTTTTATAGGCCAGATGGGGAAGTTGGGACAAATTATTAAAGGCGAATATCCTATGGAGTCGCTGGAAGAACTTTTCTCCACGAAAGATAAAGATATGGCGAATATAATAGAAAAAATCGGCGCGGAGAATCTTTTTACGGCTAATACGGTGCTGTGTATCTTGATAGCCTCTTCGGTATCTGAAGGGTTGATGACCTACGATTTAATGGAAAGGTTTTTTTCTTTTTACAGGAAGGGCATTTTTGTCATTAAAAAAGAAAAGACCGTCTTAGGGATTTTAATGGATTATATTTTTAATAAGGGCAGGAGGGCGTTGGCAGTAATCAATAAAGATGAAATTAAGGCTATAGATGATAGCGAGATCGAGCGTTTTGGCGAGGAAGCCTATGCTTTAGAACGTTTATTCGCATTTAGAGGGTCGTATAATATCTTTTATGATATTGTTTTGGAATTTTACAGGAAGTTCCATGAAGAACTTTCTTTTGATGAAAATGGGCTCCCTAAGTTTAATGAGCAAATGGAATCTTTTATAAAATTTTTGTTGTATAAACAGTCATTTCATAGTATAGGAATAAATTCTTTTACGAGACAGATGCGGAACGCTATTGGAATTTATAATGAATTTAAAAAAATGCCGGAAGACGCGCAAAAATATTTGTTGTACGCGTTTCTTGGCAAAAAAGAAAAAGCAAAGTTTTGGTTATTGGAACGTTCTACCAGAATATTAAGCCCGGAAGCCCAAGTAAAGATAATCATTTTTGCGTTAAGGGCGATTGATTATAGAAAAAAATCCGTGCCGCGAAAAAAATCGCCTTATATCAGTTTTTTTGGATTAAGCAAGCAAGTGGACTGCCATTATGATTTTATCAATGAGGCAATGAAGAAAATTACTTATGCTGAGATTATTGACAATACGTTGATCGAAAAAATATTAAAAGAAAATGTGTCACAGGGGATAAGGTTTAAATATGGTTTTGTTCACGGAGCGGTTAAAATTTCTTTCTATCCGATAGTGGATATTAAAAAAACGCTCGTGAAAATGAAGCGCATTAAAAACCTGCGCGCGTTAGAAAATTTTTTCAAAAAAGAAGTTAAAAAGGTTAAACAGTGCCAATATAACACATGTGATTATCAGGATCAGCTCAAAAATGAGTTTCTGAAAATTAAAGAGAAAATTAAGGATGATATAGTAAATAGTTATTTAAAAAAGATAACTGATTTCAGCCTGTTTCATAAAGGCGCCAAAAATATTCTCTTAGAATCTAATCATTTATTAAAAAGACTGGAATTCATTTTCCATAATTGCGTTAAGCTTGGGACGGAACTTGAATTATCTCCAAACCATTTTGCCCTTATCCGTGACGCTTATGAGGTTACGAAGGGGAAAATCAGGTTATCCGCGTTAAAGAGAATTATTTTGTATCAGAAAAAAATTTCCAGGACAAAAAAATTAGATGAATTTACAAAGAAATGTATTCTATTTATTAACAAAAATGTAAGATTATTTGGAACGGAAATTAGCTGGGAATTATTGAATAGTTATAAACAATTAAGGGGGAAGAATCCGCTATGAAATTTTTGTGTTTATGTCTTGTCATTATAGTCGCTGGTCGCTCGTCGCTAGTCGCTAGTGAAGAGGGGAAGAAAGAAGTGGAGAGTGGAGAGTGGCGAGTGGAGAGTAGGGGCGAGGGGCCCTCGCCCAAAGACGAATCACGAAATACGAACGACGAACGACGAAATACGAGCGACGAAATAGGAGTTGTTCAGGAAGATTATTCATTGGTTCCGTCAATTGTGTCGGACAGCCTTCAGCTTTATAGAGAACAAGGCGCAGAGGCGTTTATAAAATCCATATTAAAAGGAAGCCCTTTAGAGGGAGATGAAAGCTCAACTAAAGAGTTAGAGCGGATGCGCGTGGTTGAAAGGTATTATGGTAGAATGCTGCGGCATAATTTTATCAGTGTCCTGAAAATAACTTCTTTCTACAAAAAAATCTATATAATTCTTCAATTTGAAAAAGGACCTGTTTTTTCCGGTATAGACTGTTATTATACTTCTAAAAACACATGGATTGTTTCAGCCTTTGCCTTTAATACGGATATCTCGAAGGTTTTTCCCGATATTATGTTAAAGCAGTATCTGGAAAACAACGTAACAAAATAACTTGAGTTTGGGTTATAAAAATTAAGTTTGACTTTAAAGAGGATTTATTATAAACTCAAATTTTGCTATGCAACAGAAGAGGGTTACCGGTGCATTAAGTCAACAGGGCGCCAGTGGGAAGGATCGTCATTCCGAGCGGGAGCGAGGAATCTGTTGTAGGGGCGACCCTATGTGGTCGCCCGAATAAAAAAGGGCAGCCACGCAGGGCTGCCCCTACGGAAGAAAGATTTCTCCCTTCGGTCGAAATGACAATATAATAAGCCACAGTGTAGAAGTAATAAGTATTATCAACAAGTTACGGAGATTTTTAGATGGAAAACAGTATACTTGAAAAAACAAAAAACTACGAAATTGCGAAAAAGGTTCAGGCAATGGGTATTTATCCCTATTTTCGTGAAATTGAATCCGGATTGGACACAGAGGTTATAATTGGCGGGAAAAAGATATTAATGTTTGGGTCCAATAGTTATCTGGGGCTTAATACTCATCCTGAAGTTGAAAAGGCGTCTATTGACGCGATTAAGAAATACGGAACGGGATGTGCCGGATCGAGGTTTTTAAATGGCACGCTTGATATTCACGTCCAATTGGAAGAAGAATTAGCTGAGTTTGTCGGGAAAGAGGCCGCACTGTTGTTTTCTACCGGTTTTCAGGTAAATCTTGGGACTCTTTCCGGATTGATTGGACGAAATGAATATATTATCGCGGATAAATATAATCATGCCAGCATTGTTGATGGCTGCCGTTTAAGTTTTGGAAAAACCCTGAAATATGAACATAACGATATTAATGATCTGGAACGGGTTTTAAAAAATATTTCTTTTGATAAAGGTAAGTTGATTGTTACTGACGGGGTTTTTAGTATGGAAGGCGATATAGTTAACCTACCGGGTATTGTTAACGCGGCAGAAAAGTATAATGCCTTAATTATGGTGGATGATGCCCATTCAATTGGAGTTTTAGGTAAAAATGGTGAAGGAACAGCCGCGCATTTTAACTTAACAAATAAGGCTTATTTAATTATGGGTACATTCAGTAAATCTTTAGCGTCGTTAGGGGGATTTATTGCCTCGGATAAGGATACAATTCATTATTTAAAGCACCATTCACGGGAACTGATTTTTAGCGCCAGTATGCCGCCTTCTAATGTGGCTTCAGTTCAGGCCGCTTTAAAGATTATGAAAAGAGAACCTGAACGGATTGAACGATTATGGCAAAATACGAAAAGAATGTTAAGCGGGATTAAGGATATGGGATTAAATGCCGGAAAAAGTGACACTCCAATTATTCCAGTGTATGTTGGCAGTGATACGCTTGTTTGTTGTAAGATGTGCTCAATGCTGCAGGATGAGGGGATTTTTGTGAATGTCGCGGTTCCTCCGGCTGTTTCTGAAGGTATATGTATTATCAGGCTAAGTCTGATGGCTACCCATACTGACGCTCAAATCGATTTTGCGCTTGATAAAATTAAAAAAGTGGCAAAATCTCTCAAGATTATATAGTAGGGGCGACCCGGTGGGTCGCCCGAAATGGGAGGGCGAGGCA
>JBDROR010000241.1:0-15077 GCA_043809805.1 bacterium | reverse complement strand
GTGGATTGTGGAGTAGTTGTCATTCCGAGCTGTAGGGGCGACCCTATGTGGTCGCCCTGAATAAAAAAGGGCAGCCACGCAGGGCTGCCCCTACGGGGAAAGGTTTCTCCCTTCGGTCGGAATGACATGTATTATCAGTAGGTTAAGGAGATTTTTAGGTGAAAATATGTTAAGAAAAATTGGACAGAATTTAAATCTAAAAGATAAGTTTTTATTTGGCAGTATATGTTTGATCGCGGTGTTGGGAGTGACCGTGCTATTTTTAGTGCAAACTATTGTGTCTCAAAAACTTTTATTAGAGGTTAGGGAAAGAGGTGTTTTGATAGCGAAGAACCTTGCCGCTGAGAGTGTAAATCCAATCTTGTCAGGGAGAACAGAGGAACTTCAATTATTTATTAATGAATGTAAAAATTCCAAGCAGGATATCGAATACATATTTGTTTTGGATGCGCAGAATCGGGACTCGCAGATCCAAGACGCGAGCAATCGGGTTTTGGCTCATACTTTTGAGAGAGGATTTCCCTCCGGACTAAAAAATGCAAATAACATTGGGCAAGGGGAAAAGCAAAACGCAAAGTCGCTTATTATTGATGAAAAAAATATTCTTGATATTGTTGTGCCTGTTTTAGAAGGTAAAATGGGGGTAGTGCGGGTTGGAATTTCAGAGGAGCCGATTAGAAAAACAGTTAGCAATATAATCAAGCTGATCATGGGGATCATTATTGCAGTTTTGCTGTTGGGCGGGATAGGCGTATTTGTTTTAACGACGGCAGTGACAAATCCGATTTATGATCTTGTCCATGCCGCGAAGACTGTCATAACCGGCAACCTGACCCAAAGAGTCAATGTTAAAACCAGAGACGAAATAGGCCAGTTGGGATTAACATTTAATAATATGATTGAGGCTTTACAGAAATCAAAAAAAGAAATTATCCAATCTAAAGAGTATGTTCGTAATATCATTCATTACACCTACGAAGCTCTGTTTGTTGTGTCAAACGATGGATATATTACGACTGTCAACGGATCGGCATGCGGCCTTTTAGGGTATGGAGAGAGGGATCTCGTAGGTCAGCCGGTTGAGAATATTTTTTCTGGAGAAGATTTTATGGTTCCAAAAACCAAATTTAGAGATTTAATTAAGGAGGAATGTCTGCGTGATACAGAAAAGGTATTTTTGTCAAAGAACGGGGAGAAAATTCCTGTGGTTTTCTCAAGCTCGATAATGCGCGATAATAAAGGCGATATCCAGGGTGTAATTCTTGTCGCGCAATCTATAATGGACTGTAACCGGCTTGAAGAAAAATTGCAGCATACTTTAATTACATTGCGAAGGGCTATGAAGGGGGCCATACACGCTATGGTGTTAGCGGCCGAAAAGAGAGACCCTTTTATAGCCGGTCATCGGCGGCGTGTGTCTGACCTTGCCAGGGCGATCGCCAAAGAAATGGGGCTTGCGACTGAAAGGATTGATGGAATTAGAATGTGCGCTATTGTTCATGATTTGGGTAAAATATTTATTCCTCCGAAAATTCTTGCAAAAACCAAAAAGTTAACAAAAGGTGAATATGATATTATTAAAACACATCCCGCAGCCGGTTACGAAATATTAAAAGAAATAGAATTCCCCTGGCCTATCGCGGAGATTGAAATACAGCATCACGAAAGAATTGACGGATCAGGATATCCTAACGGGTTAATGGGTAAAGACATACTTTTAGAATCAAAAATTTTAGCCGTGTCCGATGTTTTTGAGGCTATAGCTTTTAAACGGTCGTATCGGGAAGCTCTCGGCACAGATAAAGCGCTGGAGAAAATCTCACAAGGTAAGGGTATTCTTTATGAGCCGGATGTGGTTGACGCGTGCGCCAAAATATTTGTTGAAAAAGAGTTCCAATTCAGGGAAGGCCAAACTACTTAACTGTCATTTCGACCGCACACTTTTGTCATTTCGAGCAACCCATTTGTCATTTCGACCGAAGTGGTAGCCGCAGGCTTCAGCCTGCGAGATACGCAAGCTAAAGCTTGCGCCTACCAATTCCATTGATAACTAACCGATTACGATATAAGTTTGGTTAACACATCCCGTTAAACTCACAGTATTTACAATTTTGCTTGTTACTTTCGTCATTTTGGAAGTCTATATCCGGATTGGTAATTTCGAAAATAATAAAATCTAAGCATTTGAGGCATATCTCCATTACCTTATCAGTATTTTCTCTATCTTTTTTAACGAAATCCGTAAATTTCGTTTCCACGAGATTATACAAAACCGCGTTTATAGGCGCGTTATACCTTTGCTGGACAAAATAATAATAAATCGGAAGTTGGAATGAGTGGACGGCGCCTTTTATAGATTCGCGGTTAAACTTGATTCTCTCCAATTGTTTTAGCGTGGCAGGCGATTTCGCCGATTGGCCTGTTTTGTAATCGATTACAAGGATTGTCCCGTCTCCCAGCAGATCTATGCGGTCTATTGTATATTTAAAATCAATCAGCTTATTCGATGGCAATGTTATTCCCCCTGAGAGTTTTTCTTCAAGTGAAAGCACCTTTTGGACATCCCTGGAACGTTCGTTTCCAATGAATTTTTTAAGCCTGTATTCCATAACCTCTTTCACCAAAAACGCTTCAGGGCCTAACCTTTTTTGAAGTTTTTCTGAAAATCGCCTTTCAAATTCATCAAAAAATTCTTTTTCAAACTTACCGTCAATAACAGGTTTTTTATCTAAAAATCTTCTAAAAGCATAATCGAGTAACTCGTGAATAAATGTGCCGACATCTTTTGCTTCGACTTCATCAAGGAGATTCTCTTTCTCTTTGAGCCGCAAAACATATTGATAATAGAATTTCATCGGGCAATTTAAATAAGTATCAATGCTGGATGACGAATAGGCAAAACCCGCCAAATATTTGATTACCTTTTCACTCTTTTTAACTGTGTTTTTCGCGGCCGAAATGTTTACAGGATTAAATTTCGCGCAGGTTTCGGGAAAGACGCTAATCATTTTTTCCTCTTTTTGTTTTTTCCATATAATCTCTTCAAGAAACCGGCTTTTTTCTTTCGCGGGATTGCCGTCATAAACAAAATACACGTTTTTTGCGCCTGAGATTAACCGCATGAAATGGTATCTCTGAATTTCTTCTTCCTGTTTCAGTCTTTGTAATCCAAGTCCCTCCATGATTTGGCGAGGGATTATTGAACTATAGACTTGTGTCTTAGGAAGCACAGATTCATTAACATCCATTATTATTACATTTTCAAAATTTAATGAACGGCTTTCAAATAATCCCAAAATTTGCAGCCCCTTTAACGGAGAACCGGCAAACGAGACAATTTCATTTTGTATCTTTTTATCAAAGATTTTAAATATGTCTTCTTTGTTGAAAGGCTGGTTTTTGAATTCAGCGGTTTTTAGTTCATCAATAATGGCATATATCCTGTCCAAAATTTTTACGTTCAGAGGATAACTGTGCCCGAAACTCTTTGAAAGAATGTAGTCGTTAAATTTTTCAAGGCAGTCGCAAAATTGGGAGAAATTGGCGATATCCTCCCACATTTTGAATGAAAGTAAGTGTATCTCTTCTAAAATATTTTTGGACTCCGATGAATTTTCAATATCATCCAGCTTCAGAAACAGGCTTCCGCTCAAAGAAGTTTTTTCAGGGTTCACCCCGCCCTTTCTTTCATAATCTTTAGAAAGGGCGGGGTTCATTCCTAAAAGAATTTCTTCTGTTTTATGGACAAGTATACGGGTTGAGGCGGAGTTAGATGAAATCTTCAGGTTTTTTATCAAGGGATGAAGAATGACTTTGAGATAATCTTTTGTCCAATAGTTTGCGCCTTTTCGCGTTAACTGTGCGTTAACTATAAATTTAAGAAGGTTGTATAATGAGCTTCGTTTTAAGGGATATCCCATAGATACATTAAAATTTTCCACAATGGGAGAAATTGCCGAAATCAGCGGAATAAGATTGTTTGTGTCAGGAAGTATAATGACAGTTTTATCAAGGGGAGCCGCGCTCTTTTCTATAATCTCGGATTTTAAAATTTCCTGCACCAGCCCTGCCTGTGAATGGTTATCAAACCCTTTATAAATACTGATTTTGGGTGATAAGTGACAGGGTAATAATTGGTAGCCGCAACCTTTAGGTTGCGTTGTTTTGCGCAGGCTGAAGCCTGCGGCTACCACCGAAGATTGATCAGTTGTGGTAGGTAGGTAGGATGGTTCAATTTTATGCCCTAAAAATTTTGAAAGGTCGTCAAAAACAGGCCATACATTGCAATCCTTCTGGAAAAAAGCAAATGCCTTTTCCTTTTCGAGAAAGTGTTTAAGGATTTCTTTTTCGGTTTTGTGAAGATAATAAAAATTACAAAAGAGGATTTTGTCGAATTCAGGCAACTTTGTTTCCTGGATAATTTTTGCCGCATCCATATACATAAGCCCGCGGGAAAGCATGCCCCTGCTTCGCAGTTCCGTGTGGAACAAATTTCGTAATTCAATAATATTTTCAAGTAATTTATTTATGCCTTCGGGTACTTCATAACCGATTTCAGAAAGGCTTTCTACCGGTTTAAGGTTTTCCGCGGATATATTTTCAATGTCCAACTCGTCAATAAATCCCGCAATCTCTTTTGCCCACGGAAGAAAATTAGAAAAATTTTCTCTCCCATGCAGGATTTCAGAAGATAACTTTTGCGCGGAATTGTAAATTAGATAGCTTGATTCCAAATCGGACGGCATCCGGAACCCGCCGTTTTTTGATACTATAAAATTTACAAACTGGTCAATTGAAAAAAACCGTGGAGGGAAAAAGCTTCGTTTCATCCTTTTTGAAAATTCCCTCTTTAGAAAAAGGGATGGACGTTTTCCTCCGAATACAATCGCAATGCGGCTTAGGTCTCCATCTTTATTAAATCCCCCTCTTTCCCCCTTTGATAAAGGGGGATAAAGGGGGATTTTTTTCAAGAAATTTTTTTCGATATAGTCCGCGACATTCGCAATAAAATCCTCTGTAAAATTATATGTGATTATTTTATCCACTGCGACTCCAGTCATTTTTACCCCTCACCCTGCCCCCTGTTTGCGGTAGGTAGGCTTTCTTACAGTATAATTGAGTTTAGACAATTTTCAATAATAAATCAAGAATTATTGCCAATTGACCGAAGAAAATAGGTAAAAAAGCAAGTAAAATCAAAAAAGGGAGGAAAAAGCAATGGCAACAAAATTTGGCACTGGTTTTGCCAGTGGAGAAGACAGTTTTAAGGTTGGGCAAGAAGCGGCAAAAAAAGCAATGGTTAAAATTAATGATGAAAAAGTTGACCTGTCTTTAGTGTTCGCGTCCAGTAAATACAATTATGAGGCGGTAGTAAAAGCGGTAAGGGAAGTTACAGGGAAAGCCCCGCTTATCGGCTGTTCCTCTGCCGGTGAGTTTAGCGAGGAAAATGTCGGAGAAGGGAGCGTGGTTTGTGCCGTTATCAAAAGTGATACCCATAAATTCTATACCGGCGCGGGTAAGGGGCTTAAAGGAGATGAGGTTGGCGCTATGCGGGAAGCTTGTAAGAAATTCCCCGCTGTTTCCGAACAATATCCATATCTTTCGGGAATTTTGTTAATTGACGGATTGGCTGGAAAGGGAGAAGAAGCCAGTTTGGCGGCGCTTGAGGTGTTAGGCCCTAATGTAAAATTTTCAGGAGGAGCGGCCGCGGATGATCTCAAGTTTAAGGAAACCCGCGTATTTACTGATGATGAGGTAGCTACAGACGCGGTGAGTTTGGCATATGTGACTTCACGCGTTCCGATGGCTATTGGTGTGAAGCACGGCCATTCGCCTGTCAGTCCCGCCTTAACCATTACCAAAGCTAAAGATAATGTTTTATATGAAATAAATGGAAAGCCCGCCTTTGACGTTTGGAAAGATCATCTTCGCGATTTTGTCAAGGAAGAGGGAATAGACGTAGATAAATTAAAAGATGCTTCGGAAATAGGCACTTTTTTGCTGCGTTATGAGTTGGGTCTGCTTACGGGAGAGGATTATAAAGTAAGAGTTCCCTTATCAATTAATGACGACAGATCAATTAATTTTGCTTGTACTATTGTGGAAGGTTCAGTTATCAGGATTATGAGCAGTCCAAAAGAATCGCAGATTGCTTCGGCAAAAAAAGCGGCGGAAATAGCTCTCAACGCGGCCAGGGGAAGAAAAATAGCCGGGGCCATAGTATTCGACTGCGTATGCAGAGGCATTATTCTTGGCGCTGATTTTCAGAAAGGCGTAGAAGCGATAAAAGGGGTGTTAGGGAATGTTCCTTTAATCGGCTTTGAAACTTATGGCGAGATAGCTATGGAAATTGGGCAGTTGAGCGGGTTCCATAATACTACCTCTGTCGTGTTGTTGATTCCGGCTTAATGGGTTGCCGGTTAGCAATAAAACCAAACAAGAAAGAAGAGGTGTCATTCCGAACGGGAGTGAGGAATCTATTGTAGGGGCGACCGGCCGGTCGCCCGTACGGAGAAAGATTTCTCCCTTCGGTCGAAATGACAGTTGTTGCGAATTACGACTAACGACCAATAACAGGGGGCAGGTATGATTCCTATTGAAAAGTTTTATAATTCTTATGTGCAGACTTTGGGAATTGAAGGATCACGTAAACTTGTCGATGACGCTGTTGTACAAGCAGGGTTATTCGTAAAGAAGGAATATAGAAAAGAAGAAGCTTTGAAAGTGTGTGAAGTATTAAAGCAAAAAAAAGGGTTTATAAAAATAATAGCGGGCTTTATGGCAGGCCGGGCAATACTTGACAAAAGCTAAAAAATGGATCCCTCTATTTCCCCCTTTGGAAAAGGGGGATTAAAGGGGGATTTTTAGGTGAAAAGATATGGTGAAAAAGATTCTCGTTGCTGATGATATGGTGACGGTAGTGAAAATGGTAAGGTATATTTTGGAGGAAGAAGGATATGCCGTTATTACTGCCTCAGATGGTATTGAAGCGACAAAAAAGGTTTATCAGGAAATGCCGGACTTGGTTATATTGGATTTGCTTATGCCAAGGATGAATGGCTATCAGGTATGCAGGTTATTAAAAAACGATGATTTGACTTCACATATTCCTATCATTATTTTTACAAGCCAGGATAAACCTGTAGATAAATTCTGGGCAAAACAAACAGGAGCTGATGAATACTTGTTAAAAGATTCAGTTAAATGTTTTGAGTCGCCGGAATTAATTAAGACGCTTGACAAGCTTTTCCAATCAAACATTCAAAAGAAGACCAAAGAAATCTCTAAAAGACATATTGACGAGGCGGAGATTTTTACAAAGGTGAATGAGTTACTCGATAAAAATTTATTTCAATCAACGGTTTTAAACAAAATAAGTTATTTAAGCAGAAGTATCTATGATCAGGGAAATACTATGCAGTCTCTCCTTAAATTACTTCAGGATATAATTAAATTTGAAATTGGCCTGATTTTGTTGGGGGAAGAAAAAAATATGCTGATTTACAGCAAGGAGAAACAGTCAAATGAAAACAAAGAAAAGGCGGTGCATGCGGCGTTAGACAATTTTAATCAATTGGCAGGGCGAAAAATATCTAAGGATGAATTGAATATAAAAATAACCAGCGTCGAAAATATTCCAATAAACGTAAATCAGCCGTTAAACTCGTTTTTGTTTTCAGAGTTTTACACTAAGAACGCCGTAATGGGAATTTTACTGATTGGCAGTTGTCAGGAAAACGCTTATAGCGATACAGATAAAAAGCTTTTAAATTCTTTTGTCACTCAGGCTTCGATTGTAATGGACAACACCAGGTTGTATCAAAAGCTGGAGTCTCTGTCGATAACTGATGAGTTAACTGGAATGTATAACAAAAGATATCTGTCCCAGATTATTCCACAGGAATTAAACAGGGTTGAAAGATATAATCGAATCCTTTCCGTAATAATGTTTGATATTGATTTTTTTAAGAGGGTGAATGATGTGTACGGCCATATTCAGGGAGATATTATTCTAAGAGAGGTTGCAGGAATAACTATGGAAATATTGAGAAAAGTTGATATTCCTGTCCGCTATGGCGGAGAAGAGTTTGTGATTCTTTTGCCTGAAATTAATCTCAAAGCTGCGGAAAATATAGCGGAAAGATTGCGCAAGGCCGTTGAACAATTTTCTTTCCATGGGCAAAAAGAGCCATTGCATATTACTATTAGTCTGGGGGTTGGCATCTGTACGAAAGAATTGGTGGATGAAGAGGGCAAAAAGTTGATCGCGGCTGTTGACGCGGCATTATATGAAGCCAAAAAATCCGGGCGAAACATGGTATGTACGGCAAAAAAATAGAAAGATATTGTGGCTCAAAAAAATAAAAAACAAATAGTTTTGTTTAAAATTGATCGGGAAAGTTGGGGATTGGAGATACTGAATATTCAGGAGATTATCCGCATAGTTGAGATTTCCTCTGTTCCCGACGCCCCTTCATTTGTAGAGGGTGTTATTAATGCGAGAGGAAAGGTGGTGCCCATAATAAATCTACGCAGGATGATGAAATTCCCCATTGATGAATTGGCCATTGACGCGAAAATAATTATAGTCAAAGTTGAGAATTTCGTTGTGGGATTTATTGTGGATGTTGTGGAAGATATACTTGCAGTGGAAGAAAATAAGATTGAGCTTGTACAGCCTGGTTTTTACGCCAAAGATTTTGTTCGGGAGATTGTTAAATTGGAAGATAAATTGGTTTTTTTGTTAAATGTCAATAAAGTTTTAGAATTAGAAAAAAAAAGTTTATCTGAAATCTCCGAAAAAAAAGACTGTCTTTTAGGGAAAAAGGCAAAAAAAATGTGCCCTGAAAATAGTGAAAAGAGAAAAGTCCTGCGCCAAAGGGCGCTGGATTTAGCGAAGATTTCCATAAAAGAAGACGAAGGTAAAAAAAACAGTATAATAGTGTTCTTATTGAATAATGAATGGTATGGGATTGAAGAGCTAAGGACCAAAGAGATTTTAAATATGCAGAAAATATTTTTTGTCCCGCAGGCTCCTGATTATATGGAAGGGATTATAAATGAAAGGGGCACGATCGTCCCGATAGTCAATTTATCTAAATTTTTAGGAATGGAAAAAAGTTCAATTTTGCCTTCAAGCAAAATATTGGTTATTGATAAATACCATATCGCGATTGGACTATTGGTGGACGCGATTGATGAAGTAGTCCATTTAGATTGGGATGTTTTACAACATGCCTTTACCGATTTTCCTCAGGAATGGAAAAAAACAAGGTTTGTAAAAGGCGAATTTCAATGGCGGGAAAAAGTAATAGCTATTCTCGACGCGGAAAATATTATTAATTTCAGAGGATCGCAAGAAAATGAGTATAGATAAAAGAGCTTTTTTAAATGAATTTAGAGAGGAAGCCAAAGGATATCTGCTTGAGTTGAATGATAACCTGTTAATCCTGGGCAAGAATCCATGCCAGTTGGACAGCCTTCAAAAAATGAGGAAAGGAATACATACCTTAAAAGGCGCGGCCAGAATGTTGGGATTTAAGGAAATAGCGGAAATAACACATAGCATGGAATTTATTTTTGAAGAAGCGGCTAATAAAAAAATAGCTGTAAATTCCTTGATCGTGAATACATTATTTATTTGTTTTGATTTACTGCAAATATTAATAGAAAAACTGACAGCGGGTGAAAGTCCGGAATTAGAACTCAACGTAATTTGTGAAGGATTGATCAAAATTAGCAAAAATGAGCCGGGGATGGAGACTTTCCCCGAGGGTTTAAAAATAATTGTGGAAAAAGTTGCGAAAAAAGGTAAATCCAGCGGCATAACGGGCAATAAGATGATGCCGGGGGCAGAGGAGACCATAAAGGTTAAATCCGCCAGGATTGATAAGTTATTGGGACTGTCGGGAGAGATTATAATTGATAAAATAAAGTCTGAAGAATTATTAAAAAGGATGCGTGTCCTGTTGGCAGATATAGAAACAAAAAAAATGCAGGGGATAGAAAGTCAAGCAAGGGATTGTTATAAAGAATGTGAGTTTATGACTAACCATATGGGTTTAACTATAGATAAATTGCAGCAGGAAATATTGAGCTTAAGAATGCTGCCTTTGAATACCATTTTTGAAATTTTCCCCAGGGCGGTGCGTGATATAGCTCAACAATATGATAAAAAAATATCTTTGGAAATAAGAGGAGGGGACGCGGAATTAGATAAAAAAATGTTGGAAGATATTAAAGAACCTTTAATGCACATTATCAGAAACGCGATAGGGCACGGAATTGAAACTGAGCGAGACAGAAAGAGGATGGGGAAACCGGACGAGGGTAAAATAATTATAACCGCGTGGCAGGAAGGCAGTCATGTGTTTATTACGGTTGAAGATGATGGAAAAGGTATAGATCCCCAATTAATAAAAGACACAGTTATAAAAAAGAAAATAATAACTCAAGAAGAAGCTGATGAATTGACTGAACGTGAAATTGTTTATTTAATTTTTAGTTCAAATGTCAGCACAACTGAAGAAGTAAACGAACTTTCGGGGCGGGGCGTGGGGATGGGGATAGTAAAAGAGAAGGTGGAAGCGTTGAAAGGTGAAGTCAATTTGGAATCTCGAATCAACAAAGGAGCGAAATTTATTATTAAACTCCCGCTAACATTAAGTGTTACATCAGCTCTTATGCTTAAGTCCGCGTCCAAATGTTTTGCAATCCCTTCGGCTAATATTGATGTGATAGCAGCCGTTAAGCCTGAAGATATAAAATATGTGGAAGAAAAACCGGTTATAACTTTAGGGAGAAGGATAATCCCTTTGGTGGATTTAAAAGACGCGTTAGATTTGCCTGAAGAAGGAACCGTTCTTGAGAAAAAAAAATATTTTGTGGTGGTTATTTCTTATAAAAGACAAAGAAAAGGCTTTATAGTGGATGAAGTAATATCGGAAGACGAGATAGTTATCAAGAATTTGGGGGGGTATTTAGGGAATGTCAAAAATATAACCGGAGCCACAATATTAGTGAATGGAGATATAGTTTTGCTGTTAAATATTCCCGACTTAATGTGCGCACCCATTGTAGAAGCGAAAATATTCAAAAAATCCGCGGATCAAAAAACAATTTTAATAGTGGAAGATTCTTTAACTGCCAGAGAAATGGAAAGAAGTATTTTGGAAACAATAGGTTATACGGTGATTGTGGCTGGTGATGGTTTAGAAGCTTTGGAAAGATTAGCTCTTGAAAAAGTGGATTTAGTCATTGCTGATATTCAAATGCCCAATATGGATGGATGGGAATTGACAAGGAAATTAAAGCAGGATGAGAAATATAAAAATTTACCTATAATTATGGTTACTTCTTTGGAAAATCCAGAGGATAAAAAGAAAGGTATTGATTTGGGCGCCAACGCTTATATAATGAAATCGGAATTTGAGCAGGATAGGTTTGTTCAACTAATAGAGACTTTTATTGGATAAGAAATGACAAATATCAACAGAGAAATTTTAATGAATTTTCGTGATTATATAAAACAAAGAGGCGGCATATATTTATATGACGCTAAAATGGACTTTTTGCGTAAAATTTTATTAAACAGAATTTCTGTCCGTGGGTTTAAGGGGTATCCGCAGTATTATCAATTTTTAAAGTTTCATCCTGATGGTGAAGAAGAGTTTAAAGAACTGGTAGAAACTTTTACTATTAATGAGACATGCTTTTTTAGAAATACTTCTCATTTTTCAGTTTTAGAAGAATATATTTTGCCCGAATTGATTAGAGAGAGATTATTGCAAAATAATAAATTTTTAAAGATTTGGAGCGCGGGATGTTCCAGCGGGGAGGAGCCTTACTCGCTGGCTATGCTTATTTCGAAAATGATTCCTGATCATAAAAATTGGGCAATTGAAATTTTAGCCACAGATATAAATAATAAAGTTTTGGATTTGGCTAAGGAAGGAGTTTATAAAAAACATTCTCTGCGTATGGTAGATGATTATTATCAGGAAAAATATTTTGTTCAAGGGCAAAAGATGTTCAAATTAAGCGAAAAGGTTAAAAAAATGGTGGAATTTCGTCATTTTAACCTGCTGAGCGAGCCATATCCTTCGTCTATAAGGGGACGATGGGATATAATATTTTGCTGTAATGTTATGATGTATTTTCAACTTGAAACCATCAGGCAGGTAGTGCGGAATTTTTATAATAGTCTTCGAAAAGGCGGATATTTTTTTGCCGGGTACGCGGAAACATCTCGAATGATTGCTGATAAATTCCAATTAGTTAGAATGGATGGAGCTTTTTTTTATAAAAAAGTTAAGGTGGAAATCCCGGTTGTTCAACCCATGATTGTTCAGCATGAAGCTGTCCGATCCAAGGCCATTCAACCTGACGGATTGGAGGCCTATTCAACCGGCGGCCTTGCGGTTGTCCAGCCTGAATCCGAGGCAAAGGAGATTCCATCAGTTCAACCTATTGATTTGTATAGTGAGGCAATGGAATTGTTCATTAAAGAGGATTATTCTGACGCGTTGAATAAATTAGGCGCTTTTTTACAGGATAATCAAAATGATACGAAGGCGCTATTGCTGCTCGCGCGGATTTATTTAGAGAAAGGAATGCTTTCTGAAGTCTTATCGGTGTCCAACAAAGTTGTGGAATTAGACCCTTTAAATGATAGGGCTTACTATTTAACAGGATTTACCTATAAACAAAAAAAAGATTTTTTAAAAGCAATAGAAAATTTTAATAAAGCGATATATCTAAATCGAAATAACGCGTTGGCTTATTATAATTTAGCGCTTGTTTATAAGCAAATGGGTGAAGACAAGATGACTTTGAGAGAATTTAAAAATAGTTTTAGGGCGTTAAATGAATATTCTCCTGATGAGCCGCTGGAATTAAGCGGAAATATACCGCCTAAATTGTTGATAGAAAATTGCAGCAGAAACATAAAAAAACTTACTGAAAGTGTTAATTTGTAAAAGATGTGAAATAACATGAAAAAATTAATAAAACTGACAAACAATTTTATTTAAAATTTTTAACATTGCGAGATGTTAAAAGGAGGTAAACTGAAAATGGCTATTTTTTCTTTTAAAGAATCTACGGTAGGGCAGAAAATTATCGGCAGCTTTTTGCTGATTATGGCCTCTCTAATTTCTCTAATTATCTTTTTGACTGTTTCAAGAATGCATGGGAAACTGCTTGTGAGTCAGGGAAGCAAGTCCGTGATTGTAAGTTCTAATTTGGCTCTTGCCTGCGGGGATCCGATGATGGCTGGAGAATGGGATAAACTTGACAAGATGATGAAAGAGGCTAAGAAAAATGATACGGATGTCAAATACGCGATTTTAGTTAATTCTGAGGGAAAAGCAATAGCTGCTTCGGAAGATGAACTGAAAGATAATAGACTTGAGACCGAATTTGATAAAAGGGCGTTATGGGTTGAAAACATGACTACCGAAAAGAATCCCGCGATGGAAAATGTTTTTGAGGTCAAGGTTCCCGTAATCGCGGCGGGCGGGAAATTAGGCGTATTAAGGATTGGTTATTCCACAGAGTCTATTACCGCAACTATTGTCAATACCGTTTTTGTTTCGATTATCATCGGATTTCTTTCGCTGCTGGTTGGCAGTATAATCTATTATTTTATGGTTCAGTTTGCCATTGTAGGACCATTATCCGAAGTTATGGGATTGTCGCAGCGAATTGCCATGGGCGATCTGATGCAGAAAGACTTAGAGACAACCTCTGAAGATGAAATAGGAGAGTTGGCAAAGTCTTTTATAGAAATGAGCGGAAATTTGCGTGATATGGTCTTTCAGGTGCGCAATAGCGCTGATAATGTTGCCAGTTCCTCGGAAGAGATGTCTTCTTCCGCCCAAGAGATTAGCGCTTCTACGCAGGAAGTGTTTAGCGCGATTAAACAAGTGAGCAAGGGTTCCATAATCCAGGCGGAAAGGGTTGAGGAAACTTTTGAAATTATGGAGAAGGTAGCGGGAAGTCTCAAACAGGTAGTTGCCAATGCCCAGACTACAAGCAAAGCTGTAAACCTAACCAGCGAGCGGGCGGAGTTGGGCAAGACTACGGCTAAAGGAGCGGTAGAAAAGATAGAGCAGCTTACCGTCACGATTACGAATACCACCAAGGTTATTCAGAGCTTAGGCCAGATGTCTCAGCAGATTGGAGAAATTACCGAAACCATTACATCCATTGCCGACCAGACTAACCTCCTGGCTTTAAACGCGGCGATTGAGGCAGCCAGAGCGGGTGAGGCAGGAAGAGGCTTTGCCGTAGTTGCCGAAGAAGTGCGCAAACTTGCTGAAGGAAGCGCCGATGCGGTAAGAAAGATTGGGAGCCTGATTAAGTCTATTCAAAACGAAACCAACTCCGCCGTTAACGCTATTCAGACAAGTTTCAAAGAGGTCCAGGAAGGTAAATCCCAGATAGGTAAAATTGCCGAAGTTTTAACTGAAATCAATAGAGCGGCTCAGGAAGCCAGTGTGCTTGCCCAACAAATCGCCGGCAGCGGACAAGAACGCGTGATTGAGGTAGAACGAGTTGTAAAGGGAATCAATGAGATTGCTACCATTGCAAAAGAATCCGCCTCCGCCACCCAACAAGTAACTTCTACCACCGAGGAACAAACTGCTTCTATGGAGGAAATGACCGCTTCAGCTCAGGAATTGGCGCGTTTGGCAAGGCAATTAAAAGAGACCGTAAGCAAGTTTAGGTTGAAGGAGGGGCAAGAGGGATAGCAAATCCCTTTATCTGTTTTTTTGGAAACAACTCTTTGGCCAGGCTGACATAATTATCAAGCTGTTCTTTATAATTTAAGGAAGACTCGAGTTTTGTTTTATATTCGATTACCCACACTTCGTTTTCCTTAACAATGAGGCGGTCGATTCGTTTTGTGTTGCCAAAACGGTCGACTACCTCTTTTTCAAGATAAACCCTTCCATCGGGAACATAAAAGAAATCTCTCCAATTATTATTTTTAACAAGTTTTGTAATTATTGATGTAAATTCAGAATAGTCGGTAACGTGAGGGAATAAAATTTGCGTTTTTAAAACAGCATTCT
>JBDROR010000240.1:0-2300 GCA_043809805.1 bacterium | reverse complement strand
CCTCCCCTACGTATTTTTTATATTCACCAAATATATTTTTTCTATTAACTGAACATATATTAATAAAATAATAACCATTTAACGAATAATCGTAATTCTTTAACCGAATTTGTTTTCCGGCTAACAATTTTTGCATTTTTTATTTTCCTATAACGAGAAAATCAGCGGCGCGTTAGCGTCCGCTGTATTGCTTGGTTATACCCGAATTTCATTTGATTTTATATTACCAATTCTATTGGGATTTTCAATATCAGATTGCCAATTTGACGGGTTATCAATTATATATTTACGGATTTTATTTAATGATTTGTCATTACGGATGATATGATCGTGGTAATCGCGTTGCCAGATAGGTTGTTCTAATTTATTGATTTTGTTGATTTGTATAGTAATGGTTGATTTTACACCGTGGATGATTTTAGATAATGTCATTTTTGACCGATGATTATTATTTTTATATTGTAGGGGCGGCAGATCTGCCGCCCCTACAATTAGGTTATTGTTTATGTCTCCAAAAATATTTTCACGGTTGCAGGTTAATAGCGTGACAAAATATTGTCCTGGTGTTGAATAATCATGTTGAGGAATACGATTGCTATTGCGGCGGATGGGTGATTTTGGCATTTATTATTTTATGCTAACGCCTGAGCTCAGCGGTTTTACGGAGCGGCATTAGCCGCGCAGTAAAATGCGCTGAAGCGAATTGTTATCAAGTATTTTTATCTATATTAGATTTTAATAATCTAGCGGAATGATAAACAGTTAAAATTTCAGTTACAGCAGGCTTGATTCTATAAATTATTCTGTAGTTTCCCAAAATTATTTCTCGGATGTTTTTATTAGAAAATTCTGGAACAATACGGCCGGATTTTGGAAAATTACCAAGGCGTTGGACAGCTTGCAGAATATCTTTAGCAAATAAGCGCGCGTATATAGGAGAATCTTTGGCGATAAACTCACAAATCGATTCTACATCTTTGACTGCCTGAGCAGTCCAGTTTAATCTGTCCATTTCTTTAATCTTTTCTCTACTTCTTTTTGAGAAACAACCTTACCGTTGTTAGCTTGGTGCAGCCCTTTTTCAATTTTTGACAGTAAAAATAATTTCTCCATTGCCTCTTCGACGGAAGTCTTCTCAGGCAATGTTTTTATCACATTTTCTATGTCAGATTTTCTACAAGTAGTCATAATTTCCCTCCTTTTCTTTTGTGTTTATAGTATAACATGAAATTGGTATTTTTTCATTTTTTCTTGATAACACAAAAATCAGCGGCGGAAGCCGCGCGAAGCGCGGGGGACGTCCGCTGAATTGGCTGGTTATCTGTTTTTTATTGATTTAATTTTATACCAAATATCATTTATCCTGTAGGGTTCAGGCATGCCTGAACCGTTAATTTATATAATTTGGTTATTATTTTTTAATACGTTTAATTGTATAATTTAATTTTATGGTTTATTGATTAATGGTTATATTAAATTTATTAACGGAACGGGCATGCCCGTTCCCTACGGGATTGTTGTAATTTTTTATTGGATTATTTTTATTTTTTTCAGATAACATAAAAATCAGCGGTGTGTTAGCGTCCGTTGTATTGGTTGGTTAGATTTTTTATTTCAACAGCTTTAAGAAATCTCCGGTTGTTAAATCAGCGTCTCTTAATAATTTTCGCAGCAAGCCTTTACCTAATGTTTTGTGATTTGGGATAGTTAGGGGAGGTTTAGCTTGATCATTTGAATTGCGCATTCTAATATGACTACCCCGTTGACGAATAATATGGTAGTCAATCTTTTCAAATACTTTTATCGCTTCTTTAGCAGATATTGGCGGTAATTTAGGCATAAGATAGGGTCGAAAACATTAATTCTTGAGGGTGGAAATTCTTCAGAGCTTCTTTATTTTCTTTTTCTTCCAGGCACAGAGCAATAACTTCACGAATATTTTTTAATGCTTCTTCCATGGTTTCGCCCTGGGTATAACAGCCGCTAAAAACAGGGCATTCTACCACATAAAATCCATCTTCATCTTTTTCAATTAAAATAGGTAACTGATAATGGTTTTTCATTGCTATCACCTCTAATTAAAGATACCATTTTCTTGTTTGAAATACAAGGAATTTTATTATTAGTGTTTTTACATCTAACATAAAAATCAGCGGTGTGTTAGCGTCCGCTGTATTGGTTGGTTATAGATTAATTAAATTATCAATATCTTGTTCCCAATTTTCAGGATTATTAGATATGTATTCTTGAATTGCGTTCAGCGATCATTCATTTCTAATAATGTGTTCATAAAATGACCG
>JBDROR010000239.1:0-2330 GCA_043809805.1 bacterium | reverse complement strand
GGATGTAGGAATTGTCAGGAATAAAATAATGGACGTTTTGCGTTTAAAAACAGCTAATTTGCCGACACCTTTGGAACGATTGGATAATTTAAACAAGGAATTTAAAGAAACCGTTCTTTTTATGAAAAGGGATGACTTGACAGGTCACTGTTTCGGCGGCAATAAGGAGCGTAAACTGGAATTCATAATGGCGGATGCAAAGAAAAAAAAGGCATCGGTTATTGTGACTGTGGGGGCTTTTCAATCTAATCATTGTAGAATGACAGCTGTATGTGCCGCACGGCTGGGGATGAAAACGGAATTAATATTAATCAAAACAAGCCGGGATATGCCGGAGAAAGAAGGCAATTATTTTCTTTATGAACTTATGAACGCGAAAATACATATTGTTGATATCAATCGTGTGGGAGAAAAAATAGATGAGGTTATGGAGAGATTGCGGAATGCCGGAGAGAATCCTTATTTTATAGAAGGCGGAGGGCATAATGTGTTAGGGATGTTGGGGTATGTTTTCGCGATGGAAGAAATAAAAAAGCAAAGTGAAAAAATAGGAATACGCCCCGATTATTTGATTATGCCTGTCGGAACAGGGACTACTCAGGCAGGGATGGTTTTAGGAAGCAGGATATTTGATTATAATGTAAAAATAATTGGTATAAGCATTTCAAGGGATAAAGAAAGGTGTGTTAAGGAGATAGCTGAGATAATTGAGAAAACTATAGAATATTTAGGCCTGTCTCAGAAAAATGGTGTTGAAGCTATCGAAGTTATCGAAGATTATATCGGCGAAGGATATGGGGCTTTTACGATGACCGGTAAAAATACATTGAGATTATTGGCAGAGAAAGAGGGAATAGTGGTTGATCCTGTTTATAACGCAAAAGCTCTTAGTGGAGTTTTTGATCTAATTACAAAAGGACGGATAAACGGAAACATTTTTTATATAAATACCGGTGGTTTACCGGCCATATTTACGCGGAAATCTATAAAGAATATTTTAGAGATATAGAAGGTGGTGATTTGAGTGGATAATTTTGGTGCTTTTACTATTAATCAAAATAGTCTTATACGCGAAGTTTTTAAAAACACGTGTTTTAATGACGAGAAATTTATCATAGTAGTAGATGACGATAATAAAGTGACGGGAGTTTTGACTGACGGTGATTTTCGGAGGGCTGTTTGGAACTCTGTGTCTTTAGACGATGTTGTCAAAAAGATAGTAAACAAAGATTTTGTGTATATTGACAAAGAAGAGGATTTAAATAAGGCTGGAGATTTTTTCGCAACAACGGAGATAAAGCACATTCCGGTTTTAGCAAATGGGGAACTTATTAATGTTATTTTTAAAAACAGTTATTTGGCACAGGGAATAAAACCGTTGAGTTCAAAACTGGATATACCTGTTGTGATTATGGCAGGAGGCACAGGGACCAGATTAGATCCATTTACGCGTATCTTACCGAAACCATTAATACCTATTGGGGAAAAACCGATTATTGAGATTATAATCGATAAATTCAGGGAATTTGGCATAAATCATTTTTATTTATCTATCAATTATAAAGCAAATATGATAAAGGCGTTTTTCGAGGAAGTGGATAGAGAGTATAAGATAAGTTATCTTGAGGAAAAAAAACCGCTTGGTACGGCCGGTGCTTTAAAATTATTAAACGATCGGATAAGTTCATCCTTTATTGTTACAAACTGTGATACTGTGATCGAAGAAGATTATCGAAAAATAGTAGATTTTCATAAAAAAGGGGAATATTTGTTAACCTTAATAGGCGCGATGCAGCATCATGTTGTTCCTTACGGCGTTTGTGAAGTTGATAAAGGAGGTGAATTGGGAGAGTTCAAGGAACGTCCGGAATATGATGTTCTGGTTAACACAGGTATGTATATTCTTTCTTTGGAAGTTTTGAACTATATTCCCGAAGACAAAAGATTTGACATGACAATGCTGATACAGCTATTAAAGCAAAAAGGAGAAAAAGTCGGAGTATATCCTGTTCAGGGTAAGTCCTGGCTGGATATCGGGCAATGGGAAGAATACAAAAAGGCCGTAAATAAATTACAGTAGTTTTTTATGCGGTTTTGTTGAACAAAGAGGAAGTGTTTTCTATTTGTTTTTGCTCGAAGGAGCGGAGCAACGACGTGGCAATCTCGACGAGAGGCATAAAGAGGGTGATTTTAAGAGCACATACAGTTGATGAGAATTTTGAAATGTTTGAAAGTAAAGGACTTTTCTGTGGTTTTCGTGTTTAACTTTTAACAATACCCAAAGAGAAAAGAAGAGAGATAAATGTGAATAAAAAGATTTTGGCAATAAT
>JBDROR010000238.1:0-8494 GCA_043809805.1 bacterium | reverse complement strand
CAGCTTGCATTTTAAAGTGGTCGAATTCGACCACTTTAAAATTTTGATTATTCATTTGTTTCCAAGTGCCAATTATAGAAATATCTCTGCAATTATCTCACGCCCTGTGGGACAATTGTGCTTACAAACTACTTTGCTACTAATATTACTACTACTACTATTATTTAGAAGAAAAAAATCGTTTGTTTCCAACGCGTTACAAATGCATCATCTAAAATATCATCTAAAATATCATCTAAATATATTTTAAGTTAACTTAATTTAGATGATAAAATCCATATGGGTTGTTTAGTCGTTCCAGCATTTTTAATAATGCCTTTCTTTTTGGACATTTCATACAATAAATTTCTTATTTTATTTTTCTTTTTTCCCTTAGAAAGGACTTCTGGGAGTTTTTCCAGCAGAAGATCATCAATATCTTTTCGGGATGAATTGCCAAATTTTTTTATATATTCAATAACGAGATTAGTATAATATTCTTTGTCTAGTCCACGTTTTTTGATATATTCTGCTTTTTTATCTAAATGGCAATGTACTCCCGAAGAAAGATAAATATTCGGGTAACGTCCTTCAACTAATCCTTGTTGTTTTAAAAGTTTGTGAGCATCCTTTGGAATTTTAATACTTTTTTGAACATAATCCAATAGAATTACTGATTCCAAATCCAGTTCAGGGCGTTCTCTAAGTAATTTTGTAAATATAGGATTAAGTATTTTCCCTAAAATATACACTGTAACTTCATTCTCTGATAATTTATATGTCGGCATCGGGAAAAAACGGTCGCGTTGTTTAGCAAACATACGTTTAATTCCGCTTCCAATAGTATCAATCATATTAATGTTTGCCATTGCGTCAACCAGAAATGGATTACGATATTGTTTTGGCGGAGCATCTTCACATATTACATTTTCGATCGTGCCAGGCAAAAAGCTACCCATATTAGAAAAAATTAATTCATCCGAATTCTCAACAACGGTAATTTTTCCTTTCAAGGAATAATCTTGGTGTGCAATACAATTATGCAAAGCTTCTCGTAGAACCCATGAGTCATATTTTGTTATTTCTTCAGGGAAAAGAGTTGTATCAGGCATATAACGATATTTTAAATTACGAATCTTTGCCTGCAATTTAATACTGGCCAGAATTAGAGGGGGATTAAAATGTTCATAATCCAATTCCTGATATTTTTCGTTTTTAACAATCCATGTGATACGCGCAAGATATGGTGAAAGAAAATGTGTTGTTTCGGGTTTGCCTAACAATAAAATAGCTGTTTTTGTTATTTTTCCCTTTATAGTTAATTTTGCTTTATTAAGAAATGTTTGTTCATTCCATTTATTGATTTCCTCAACCAACAAAGGATTTTTCTTTACATATTCGTTACGTGCAAAATTAATAGCATTAATATCCAAGTCATCAATTACAGCACCTTCACAAATATCTTCTGACCAATCATGCTTGACACCTCGGATTGTTTCAATCTTTTGTAGATTTAACGCAACCAATGATTCGCCGTCTCTTCCATAAAAATGTCCTTTCCATGCAATTGGAATACCTTTAGGTGCGGGTGGGATCTGGAACATTACAACTCTACCTTTCGGAAAATCTAATTCATAAACACCAGTAAAAGAAATATTCCCTGTTAAATGTTTAGAAATTTCATGTTTTAGGTTTTCCATCGGAACATCTTTTCGATATAAAGTACCAACAATATTTTTTTTTGAGTTTTCTACTCCCAAAATCAACCAGCCAGATTCAACAGATTGTAAATGGGCCTCATTACTTAAAGCGGAAAAATATTGACCTAATTTTTCGAAAGAAAAGTCTTCTTTGGCTTCTTTAAATTCTAACCATTCTTTTTCTTCCGTTAATTTTCTAAATTCAGACAATTTTTGTTTTAACTGGTCATTTGAATATCTCACTAGGACGTCTCCTCATATAGTATAATAAAACTATGGTTTCAGTTCTTCAATTTTTTTTCTTATAAGTTCAATAACCGGATTTTCAGGAAAATCAGTTAGTGATTTGATATATTCGGCGCGCGCTTTGGCGTTATCTTTAAGATTTTTTTCATAAATAGCCGCCAATTGTTTGGTTGCCTCCTGTTTGTAAAAGTAAGAATCCATTGTCTGGATTTTTTCGTAAATTTTTAGCGCCTCAGGCCATTTGTTTTCTAAAGAATAAATTTCGCCCAATTCCATTAAAAAATAAACCAGAAGTTTTGAATTTGGATTTTTGCCGATAAAATCGTTTGCATTATTTTCAGCGTCAGATAGTTTGTAAGAATTCTTTGCGCGGATTATCCGCGTTAATGTTTTTAGCTCGGATTCGTTTTCCTTGTTTTTACTTAATAAAAGGATTCGCAACAAACTTTTATTTGTTTCCGGTTCAGAAGGAAATCGTTTGGCAAAATCTTCGAAAGACTGCTTCGCGGCTGCATATTCATCTTTCAAAAAACAGATTTCAGCAAGATAAAAATTCGCGGAAGAAGAAAAATTCGTGAAAACTGTAAATTGAATTTCCGCGATGCCAAAATTACCCAATAGGAATTCAACTTCGGTCAATCGGGAAAGGGCTTTATTTATAATTTCATTTTGTTCCTGCTGGTTTTTAAAAAAACTCAGTGTTTCCTTCGCCCGCGATAAATCGCGCGTTTCAAAAAAAATCTCGCCTCTTAAGGCATAAGATTGAAAAAGATACGGAGTTGGAACGGATTCATTAATCATTTCATCTAAGATATTCAGGCTGGAATCGTAACTGCCAAGGTTGTAAAAGGATAGGGCAATTTGATAATTTGCCAATGGCCCAAAAGGGGGTACATCTTTTATCTTAGTGAAAGTTTTTATTGCCTCATTATAGAATTTTTTATTAATGAGTTTTTCTCCAAGCTGAAGCAGAGAAATTTCTTTGGTTTTTTTGAGCTCGCCCGCTTTTTCGAAACAAGGAATGCTTAAATCCGGTTGATTTGTTTCAATGTAAATCTCGCCGAGAAGCTGATGAAATTCGCTGGATTCCGGCTTTTTTAAAATCTCCGCTTTTGTTTTTTTAATCAAAAAGTTAGGATTTTTTGTGTCTTTGATAATTGCGTGTAATTTTGAAATTACAAACGGGAAATTCTTTGGCGAATAATTTAAAAGGTTAAGTAGTTCTTCAAACTCCAAAACCTCAAAATAGGAAAAATCTTTTTTGGATAATACAGGTGTAGCTTCAATACCTGCGGTAAAAGTTAAAATAACAATTAGAATTATGAATTTTTTCACCTAAAAATCTCCGTAACTTATTGCTATAACTACCAAACAACTGTCATTTCGACCGAAGGGAGAAATCTTTTTTAAATTGAGCCTAGTATAAGATTCCTCGCTCCCGCTCGGAATGACAGTAGAGCCGCTCGGGATGGCAATGATTCATTTAATTTTCATTCCCCTTTGTGCCAATTATTGTTGGCATGGATGTTTTATTTTCCCTCTGACAACCGGCGGTAATAACTTTCCACAAGCTCGCGGTATTCCCATGGTGATTTTTCTTCAGACATATTTTCTATCTCGGACAAGATTCTCTTTTTTATATCTTTAACGGAATTTGGCAAATCTTTTGGATGTTCTTTAATTTCAAATTCCCGCCCGGCGGTAGATTTCCACTGTTTTCCCGCTTCGCGCTGTCTGATGGATTTTTGGGCGTCAAGCAGCCTTGTCAATATTTTCCGCTGTCTTTGCTGTAATTTTTCATCGGTTTCTTTATTTTTTAGCCCTTTTTCCACTTCTTTCATATCATTTAATGCCCCTCCGAAATTGCCTATTTTTTCGGAAAGAGACTGTATTTGTTTTTCCAGTTCCTCCAAAGCCTGTCTGATAAGGGATTGTTCAAATGCCATCTGCTGTAAAATATTTTCTTCCTGTAGGTTTAATCCCCCGTTTTTTTTCATCAATTTATCAAGGTTTTTAGTAAGTTCATTCAAATTTTCCTGCCGCTGGGAAAGATTTTTCAGGTCATCCAGAAATTGGCCCGACCCGCCTCCCGGAGGCGTGTCTGAAATATCCTGATGCAGTTTAATTAAATAAAGGGTTGTGCTGTTAACCTTCCCGATACCTTCTTTCCCGTGCGAGAGCGCCTGCTGGGTTTGTCCATTTGTTAATGCCTTAACTGACTGGTTAAGGTTTTCTTGCGCCTTCCGGATATCATCCGCCAAATGGGGATTAATAAAAACAAATTTTTTTGTTAATTCTCTATATTCTTTTTCAAAAAGGTTAACACCCTGTTTCAGATTATTTTCTTTCCCAGCCAGCTCCTGTCGTTTTTTTTCGCTAACCCCGGACCTGGCTCCGCCGGACACGGCTTCGGATATGGATTTTTTTGTCATTTCGTTTATTTCATTGCCGGATGACGAAATTATTAAGCCATAATCAATGGTTTTCTCAATCGCGGACAAAATGTCCTGCATGGATTTTTCTTCAAAATCGGCCTTTATCTTATTAAGTTTTTTTGCCAGATCTTTTAGTTCAGAGGACACTTTTTCGTCAATTTTTTTGCCGCCTTTTTGAGCGCCGATTCAAGCTCTTTTATTAAATCTTCCATTTTCTTTTCCAGCGCTTTTTCATCCATTTCATTGCTTGCTTCTTTGAGTTTTTCTGAAGTGTTTTTATCCATCTCTTTTAAATCATGGCTCAGTTTTTCAAGATCATTTTTCACGTCACCGGTTTCTTTTTTTATGGATTTTTCCTCGCGGATGGCATTCTCGTTCGGAAAAACATTTTTTTCCTGACGGTTTGCCAGCTGATTAACCTCGTTAATCAAAGCATCCAGTTTTTGTTCCGCTTGAGTTCGTTTTAATAAATTAAGTGTGCGGTCTATCTTTTCTTCAAATTCCTTTTGGCTAAACTGAGTCTCCATAAGAGATTTTTGTTTTTCTGAAAATTCAATTTGCTGTAACGCCTTGTTTAGCTTATCCAATAATTCCTTCATTTCATCGGTTAAAACCTCATTGAGCAGCTTTTGAATCTCGGCGATTTTTTCTAAAGTATTTTCATTTACAAAAAGACTTTTAGAAAGCCTGTCAGTTGCGGCCTTCATATTTTTTAATATGTTTTCCAGCTTTTCTTTTATCTTTTCCTCGCCTTTATGTATCGATTCCAGTTCTTTTTCTTTTGTCCAGTCGAATTCTTCTCCCTGACTCATGCTTTTAATAAATTTTTCGGTCTTTTCTTTTAAATCTCTTTGCTCCTGAAGGACATTTTGAAGCTTTATGTTTTCAGACAATTGCGCGTCTTCAGTATCTTTATAAATCTCAAATAAGGATGGAAAACGGATATGATATGTGTTCGATTTCCCGATATTCGGGCCGTTGATATTGTCATTATCCTTTGCTTCAATGTGGTAAAGTATAGTATCTTCAGGCAGGAACCCCAGCTCCGATAAATTCCAGTTATAATTGAAAACCATGTCCTCCGGTTTCTGCGCGAGCAGAATGGATACTGTTTCATTCCTGCTGACAATCTCTGCCTTCAATTTTACTGCGTCAATTCCATAATCATCATAGACAGAAATTTTTAAAGGAACAACCATCCGTTCATCGATTGTTATATTTTTTCCGGGTTCGATTATTTTTACTTCCGGCGGATTATCCAAAAGGGCGTTAATTTTATAATGCGGGGATTCATTTGAGTATCCTTCTTTATCGTATAGTTCGATATAATAATTATCATCTTTTGTTACTGTTATTGAAGCCATTGCTTTTGTCTTACGGGTATCCATCGGGATTTTTTTGCCCGAAGAAAGATTAATAACGGCCGACTTAAGTTCTTTATTGCAATCAGTTGTAATCTTTGCCTTTGTCCCGGTTATAGCTCGGATAGAATATCCCTTGAGCCGGTTACTATTAATTGTTTTTGGCGGCAAATTTGTGTATTCAGGGAATACAAGTTCAACCTGTGTATTAACAATTTCAGGTTTTTCAACAATTTGGATCATAAACTCAGATGATCTCGAATCCCCCTGAGTTACATAATATTTTGTGTCTTGTGTAATCTGCGCCAATGTGGTTTGGTGTTTTGTGTTTGTAAGATTGTTAAAATCCTGGATTTTTATTTCGTTATCTTTTGTCCAATAGAATATTTTTACCTGAAAATCCCCCTTTAATCCCCCAAATGCTGTTATCTTGAGGTCATTTCCAGGAAATATTTTTGCGTTGCCGGGCAGTATTTTTAGAGGAATAGAGGGCGGCGCGCTTTTGAACTCATTTAAAAAAAGAGATGAAGTCTCCGTGAACATTCCGGGGGATATAGCGATTAACAATAAACTTAACGCGGATGCCGCGGCAAATACGCGAAGATAATTTTTTAAGATTTTTGTGGGAATCGCGTTTTTGAAATTATATCCGGCAATAGTCTTTTCAGCATTTTCCAAATACGCGGAAATAAGATTGAGAGAATAACCATACGTATTTTTATTGAAGTATTTTTTTAACTGAATATAATTGATAATAGTGTCTTTTAATTGCGGAATTTGGGTTTCAATTAAAAAAGCGGTTTTCTCCGCGTTGTATCTTTTTAAAACCGGGATTTGCAGAAAAACAAATATTAATCCAAAGAACAATAATGATCCATACCTCAAGACTAAAAGAAAATTATAATTATTCCCGAAATAATTTATTAACGGTGTTATGGCAATGATAAAAAACAGCGAAGCAGTAAGAAATAAAATTATACCCTTAGTAAATTCAATTCCCTTTAGTTTCAGGGAAAAATTATAAAGTTTTTGTTCAATAATATCTTTACTCATAATAATAAATTATACCATAAAATGTGGTTTTAATATTATACGCCATTTTTATTTATACTAACGGCTAATTTATATGGAATATTGCGGGGGGGGAGAGGGTAAAATACCAATTTGGGTTTGGCGCTTTTTGTCATTCCGAACGAAGAGGAACTTATTTGGGAAAGATTTCTCGCTTTGCTCGAAATGACAAAGGGCGTTGTCATTCCGAGCGGGAGCGAGGAATCTATCTGTGGAAGAAAGATTTCTCCCTTCGGTCGAAATGACGTAATCGGTCAGTTATCGGTGGAATTGGTAGGCGCAAGCTTTAGCTTGCGTTGTTATTTCGCGGTATTTCGCAGGCTGAAGCCTGCGGCTACCACCAAAGACTGACCGATTACTGTACACAATAAGAAACACTTGACAAACAGTATTGTTAATAGTATTATATACAGTGTTATAAAAAGTATTATATAGAAAGGTTATTTAAATGGATTATAAAATAACTGCAAATGAACTAAAAACAAAAGGCGTATCGGCCATAAAAGAAGCCACCGCTAATTATCCGGAGGCCGTTATAACAGTAAGAGGCAAAAATCGTTATGTTGTTATTCCTATCGAAGCCTATAATCATTTGAGGGAATGTGAATTAGAAGCCGCTATTATTGAATCCAAAAAAGATATGAAAAATGGCAAATATGTTCAGGAGAGCGTTGAAGATCACATTAAAAGACTTGGGGCCCCGTTACGTTAACATGGTTAAAATAATATTTACCGAAAGCTACATTAAGCGGGCAAAAAAATTTATTAAGAAACATCCTGAAGTTGTTAACCAATACGCAAAAACATTAAAATTACTTGAAATTAATCCGTTCCATCCATCTCTTAGGCTTCATAAACTAAAAGGCAAACTTTCTGATCTATATTCTGTATCAATAAATATCTCATACCGCATATCAATTGATTTTCTTATTGAAAAAGAGACAATTATACTAATTGATATTGGCTGTCATGACGAGGTATATCAAGATTGAAATTCCAGCAATTATGGAAAATGGCAGTTTATGCTGTTTTGTGCAAAATGTTGTGTCGATTTGTGCATAATATTGTGTTGTTTTGTGCATAAATTTGTGGTATACTCAACGAGCTGAGTATATATTCAGCCTTGGAGGAAACATGGAAAATAAATATATTCCGCGATGGTTGGAATCAAGGCTTGCCGAGGCGCTTGTATCTCATCCGGTGGTTATTTTAACGGGGCCGCGGCAGGTCGGTAAAAGTACGCTTCTAAAACACGCAAAATTTTTAGAGAGCTGGCGCTATATTACTTTGGATGATCCTGATGCTCTGGAGCAAGCAAAAGAAGATCCAAAGGGGCTGTTATGGGAAGACAAGCCTACTATTATTGACGAGGTTCAGCGATGTCCGGAACTTCTTTTGACAGTTAAATATCTTGTGGATAAATCTGAACGGCAAAGGAAATTTATTCTTTCAGGTTCCGGAAATATATCGTTACGTAGGGCGCCGAGAGAAACTTTGGTCGGCCGGGCTAAATATTTGCATTTGACAGGATTTGGTTTTAGAGAAATGCTCGGACAGCCCGTCCAAGGAGCCTTTGATGAAATATGGGCTGGACGGGAGATGGGAGATTCAACTATAAAGTTGACAGCGGATATTGTCCAAGCTGTATGGCGAGGGTGTCTGCCGGGTGTCGCGCTTGCGGCAAATGAAAAAATAGTTTTAG
>JBDROR010000237.1:0-4546 GCA_043809805.1 bacterium | reverse complement strand
GTTTTTGATAAAAATAGCGGCAAATTGTTAAATGAATTTGGAAAACGAGGTATGGGGAGAGGGAAATTATCTCTTCCATGGGATATTGTCATAGGTAAGAACAAAAAAATTTATGTCAGTGATTTAGGCCAGCACAGAATTCTAATTTTTAATTTTGACGGTAAATTTGTTTCTCAGTTTGGAGGAAAAGGCGAAGGTAACGGTGAATTTATAATGCCGTTTGCCGTTGAACTTGATAGGAAAGATAATGTTTATGTTGTAGATACATGGAATAATCGTGTCCAGGTTTTTGATCCTGACGGTGAATTTCTTTTTACTTTTGGTTCAAAAGGCAGCAAAAACGGAGAGTTCTTAAATCCAAAAGATATAGCCTTACATAACAGAAGGGTTTATATAGCAGATGCCGGAAATAATCGCATACAGATCTTTGATGAAGCTGGTCATTTTATTTCCCGCTTTGGCCAGCCTGGTTCGCAGGTTGGAGATTTTTCTGAACCGGTGGGTGTAACGGTAAGTGACGGAGATTTGATTTATGTTTGTGATGAAAATAATAATCGAATTCAGGTTTTTGACCAGTCGGGGCGTTTTCTTTTTAAGTTTGGCAGAATAGGGAAAAAGCCCGGTAATTTTGTATCCCCCAAAAAGATATATGTTGATAACAATGAAAATATATATGTAGTTGACAACAAAAATAACAGGGTTCAAATATTTTCAACTAGATTTCATCCCGATCAAATGAATAAACAGTGTTTAGATTGTCACGCGGATGTGAAAAATCAATTTCAAATGACAAATTTACATCCCAATAAAGACAAGGACTTTTGCGCTATTTGTCATATGCTTAATATAAGCATGGGTGTTAATGGTGTTAGTATCCCAAAAAGTACAGTCTGTTTCGGATGCCATCTGCAAAAGATGATTGATAAAAGTTATCTGCATGGCCCGTTAAGAAATGAAGCTTGTATTGTGTGCCATCTTCCCCATAGCTCAGATTATAAAAATCTTTTAATAAAAAAGGATGAAGAATTATGTGAAGTTTGTCATAAGGAATTTATTGAGTCGCAAAAAAAAGGAGTTTTTGTCCATAAACCGATAATTAATAGAAAATGTTTATCGTGTCATGAACCGCATAACTCAGAGAATAAGTATTTATTGCAAAATTCCGGGGTAAAACTTTGTAAGGTGTGCCATAACACTAAACTGGCAAAAAAATATACGCATGGGCCGTTAGCGGAAGGGCAATGCTCGATATGCCATCAACCGCATAGTTCACGCAATAAGAGTTTATTGGCAAAGAATGACGCGGAACTTTGTTATTTGTGTCATGAGCGAATAGAAAAATTAAAATATGTGCACGCTCCAATAAAGAAAAATTATTGTATTGCCTGTCATGCTTCGCATGAATCGGATTATAAGTATCATCTTAGAGAGGAAAAAGAAAAATTATGTGTTTTATGCCATGAGGATAAAAAAGATATTTTTGAAAAAAAATATGTGCATCAGCCTTTAGTCAAGAGCGGCTGTTTTAATTGCCATCAACCCCACAATTCCCAATATCCTTTTTTATTAAAAGCGAATTTCCCGAAGAATAATTATGTTATTTATAATAAAAATGCTTATGCCCTTTGTTCACAATGCCATAATCCCGAATTGGCTGAGAATGAATTGATTGTTCGGACAGGTAAAAGTAGCGAAACGAATTTCCGCGATGGCAACAAGAATCTGCATTATAAACATGTGAATAGCAGGCGGGGCAGAAATTGCAACACATGTCATGATTCTCATTCATCAAATCAACGATCCTTAATCAGGGAAGATCAAACAAACATAAAAACGAAGATCAACTTTAGCAAGGATTCGTACGGGGGCAAGTGCGTCGGAGGCTGTCATGAGGAAAGAAGTTACAAGTATTAACTATTTTTTACCAAGTCTTGAAACAATATTTTTATGGCTCTGGTAGGACAGGCCTTTACGCATGCTCCACAAAGGATACATTTATTTTCGTCAAAATCTACAAACCAATTGTTTCTATTGATAGACAGTGCGCCGCCTGGACATGCCGCGAGGCATGCGCCGCAATTATAACAACGGTTTTTGTCTCTTTCTATTTCTTTTAGAAGGGGTAAAATTTTAACGCCGAAGTCTTTTAAATATTTTATGCCGTTTTCGAAGTCGGTTTTTTTACCATCGACCTCTATAACTAAAAGGCCTTCTTCTTCAGGGGATATTTTGGCTTTGAGTATATTAATTACCAGATTATAGTCTTTTACTAAATGATAAGTATAGGGTTTATCAACTATATCTTTTGGGAAAATTAAAACAATACGATGTGAAATCATATTTTCTCCTATTTATACAGCGGCGACATTTTACGCAATCGATCAACAATAAGCGGTAAATTTTCTATTACATAATTTATATCTTCTTCGGTAGTATCTTTACCTGAAGAAAATCTTATGGATCCATGAGACATTTCAGGGGAGCGGCCAATCGCCAACAAAACGTGAGATGGTTCCAAGGTTGCTGAAGTGCATGCCGAACCGGATGAAACCGCGATTCCCTCATTATCCAGTGAGAGAAGCATTGATTCGCCTTCGATATATTTAACGCATATATTTAAAGTATTGGGAAGACAGTTTTTAATAGAACCGTTACGGGTTATTTCAGGAATTTTTCCGGATAGTCCTTCCCATAATTTTTCTCGCAGAGAAATTAGTCTTTGCGTTTCAGTTTTTATTTCACTAATATTCAACGTCAATGCTTTCTCAAGGCCGACTATTCCAGAAATGTTTTCTGTCCCAGCCCTTCGGTTTTTTTCATGATGACCTCCATGCTGTAAAGCGTCAATGTTGGTTCCTTTTCGGATATACAACGCCCCAACACCCTTTGGGCCGTAAAATTTGTGTCCCGATAAGGACAAAAGGTCGATGTTCATTTCATTCACATTTATGGGAATTTTCCCGGCGCTTTGTACCGCGTCCGTATGAAAAGGAATCCCATTTTCCTTCGCGATTCCCGCAAGTTCAGCAATAGGTTCAATGGTTCCTATTTCATTATTCGCGTGCATAACTGAAATTAGTATTGTGTTTTTTCTTATAGCTTTTTTTAATTCATCCGGATCAACTTCGCCGGATTCATTCACAGGGAGATAGGTGGTTTCAAATCCGTCTTTTTCCAGGATTTTACAGCAATTCAGAACCGCGTGATGTTCAATCATGGTTGTAATTATGTGATTCCCTTTTTTTTGATTTTTATAAGCCATACCTTTAATCGCGAGATTGTCAGATTCAGTCCCTCCACTTGTAAATACTATTTCCTTAGGATCATCGGCCCCAAGCAAATCGGCAACATTTTTCCTGGATTTTTCCAGGGCCTTTTTTGCGTCTCTTCCAAAACTGTGAATGCTTGAAGAGTTACCGTAGATTTTTGTAAAATACGGCAGCATTTCCTGCACTACTTCAGTCCTTACAGGGCAAGTGGCATTATGGTCTAAATAGACGAATCTCATATAAAAACCTCCGGATTTTCATTTTGACCGAACCATCTGTCATTTCGACTACACACTTTTGTTATTTCGACCGAAGGGAGAAATCTTTCCCCGTAGGGGCGAGGCGGCGCCTCGCCCTCCCATTTCGGGCGACCCACCGGGTCGCCCCTACAGTTCGGAATGACAAAAGACCGCTCGGAATGACAGCAGAATTACATCATAAAATCTAAAAAATGTCAAGTAATTGCATTTCTGGCCGAAAAAGTTTATACTATATTATGATTATTTCGGTTATTTTCCTAATTATTGGCTTATTGCTTATTCCTTTTGGAATAGGCTCTACTTTTGCTTTTATAGAAATATTGTCCGGCGTGTCGATACTGACCAAAGAACATTATTATTTTTTGGCCGGCTTTGGGGGATATTTTTTAATTCATATTTTGCTTTATAAGCCTCTTTCTATGTATGTTTTTGGCCATGAACTTACACATGTCCTTTGGACATATGTATTTGGGGGAAATGTAAAGTCAATGAGGGTGTCATCCCGCGGCGGGCGTGTGGTGGTAACTAAATCAAATTTTTTGATTAATCTCGCGCCTTATTTTTTTCCTATTTATACCTTTTTTGTTTTTTTAATATATTGGTTTTTTTCATTTATGTTTTATGCCGAAAAATATTTTATTGTATTTTTATTTCTTATAGGTTTTTCCTTGGCATTCCATTTGGCCCTTACTTTTTTCGCGATCCGTCAGCGGCAATCCGACATCTATGAAGTTGGATATGTATTCTCGTTGAGTTTTATATATGTCGTAAACATTTTTATAATAATGCTGATCCTGAAAATGATATTCCCGTCAGAAATCAAATATATGGATTTTATTGAGATTTCCTGTTATAAAGCAAAAGAGGTGTATTCGTTCGTTATATCTGTGTTATACCAAATGGGAAATAAGTTATATGGATTGGTAATCTCAAAAATAACATAAAAAAATAATGTTGTCATTCCGAGCGATTCGTTGTCATTCCGAGCGGGAGCGAGGAATCTGTTGTAGGGGCGAC
>JBDROR010000236.1:0-2288 GCA_043809805.1 bacterium | reverse complement strand
GTGCCATTGTTTTTCCGCCAAATACGAACCATACTCTGGCTGGCGTGTTTTATTATTTTTGTATTAAAATGTTTTAGCGCATCAATCTTATTCCCAAAATTTTTAATGCCCTGTCTGTCTTGCTCTTTCTCCTCTTCATCTATAAACTGCTGTTTTAAGTCAATAACAAAATTGGACGGCTTGTCGTCATTATCAAATGAATTATTAAATTGTTCATTTCTTTTTTCCATTTTTTACTAATTTAAACTAAAAAACACTTATCGCTATTGACCCCGTTTAGATAAATTATCTAACGGGGTTGACAACTATCATAAACTATAATATATTAATTTAATGTAAAATTTTCCGCTCTTTTAAAAAATTCTATTTAATTGCCAAATTTATGGCTGTAAATTTTTATTTACGGTTATGGATTTGGCAATTAATTCAATATAAACTTAAAAATTACAAACTATAGGAGGGTTGCAAAATGGCAAAACAAAAATGCGAGGTTATTGGAAGGGAAAAAATGTTTAGCCAGCCAGTGCTGGCTACTATCAAAATTGACAAAAATCCAACATTTTTTACCGAAACTTCTTTTATTGATAATTCCGGTAAAAAAATAACAATTCCAAAAAGATTGGTTTGCATCCGCAATGTCCCGGGCGGATATATAAAATTATTTGTCTACGGAGCAAACCCGGATGATGCAGGCAAAACACTGACTGCGAAAATAACTTTTGAAAAAAAACTGATAAAAAATCAAGAAACAGGATCGCTTTCCACTATCTGCTACGGCAATGTAAAAATTATGAAAGGGGCTAAAGCTATTTTGTCGCTTGCCATACGCGACACAATGAAGCCGATGGAATCTTGGGCGCCAATCATTAAAATGACATTTAACGGCAAGCCGCCAACTTTCATCGGCTTTGCCAAGAGAGAATAAACCATTCAAACCTCGGATAGGCCTTGTCATAATTCAGCAATGAATTATAACAAGGTCTTTTTATTTTTGTAATATTTTATTATAAACCTCCAAGGTTTTACTGGCGCATTCCCACCAATTATATTTCTTCGCTTGCTCGTATCCCCTTTTAACTAAATCTCTGCGAAGATTTTCATCATCAATAATCTTTTCAATCTTATTTTGCATGTCCTGCTTATCGTCCGGGTTGAAATAAATCGCCGCGTTGCCCAGAACTTCCGGCATGCTTGATTTATTGGAGCTTACAACCGGACATCCTTTAGCCATGGCTTCCAGCGGCGGCAAGCCAAACCCCTCGTAAAAGCTCGGAAAAACATAAGCCAATGCTTTCTTGAATAATATTTCCAGCTCGGCATCCGGAACATAGCCGGGAAAAATTACTGCCGGATCAGCATTGTTCTCTTCCCACAAACCGAACTGTTTGGCATAGCCCTTGATTCTTTTATAAAAATAATCTTCCTGCCCCACCAAAACCAATTGTAAACCCTCCTCCCCAGCCCTTCTCCCGTTTCGTCTCTCATGGGAGAAGGGAGTTATTTTAGATCCTAATTTCTGATTTCCACTCTCCCGTGAAAAGCGAGCGGGAGAGGGGTTAGGGGTGAGGGCAGAAAAAACATCAATCAACCCCTCTAAGTTTTTGTGCGGATACGCGTTGCCCACATAAAGCAAGAAAGGATTGTTTATATTATACCCCAAAAGAGTTTTTCTGTCATCCAGTTTCGCGGCAAACAAAGAATCCCTGCCTTTAGCCAGATTTGCTACGCCTTCGTAAATAACAGATACTTTATCCGGCTTGATTTTAAAATGCCTGACAATATCATTTTTGGTAAAAACTGAAACGGTAATAATTCTTTTGGCCCGCTTTACAGTCAACCAAATAACAATCTTGTAAAATAAGTTTTTTGCTTTATATAAAATCGGCCCGAGCTTAGTTGCCCTGGCAGTAGGAAATTTTGTCAAAATTAAATCATGCACTGTAACAATAAATTTGACAGGACAAAAAACAGGCGCGTTAAAATGAGGAAAATGCATCAAGTTCAAATGCTCGCGCCAAATAAGCAAGGGCATTAAAATTTGTTCTGCCAAACCGTACCATTTAACATCGGCTAAAACTTTTTTAACTATTGGCGCCGATCGCTTACGCAGAGCTGGCTTTTCGCTTAAACCGCGCCTCAATGTCGCTGGCGGGACGCCTGCTCTGGCATCAAATTCATCAAAATTGTCTTTGCGCAAAAACACGACATATTTATTATGCCCGCTTTCCGCTTTATTCGCTTGATCAATCTTAATTACATTATCCACGATTTCCTGAGTGTAACGGCCC
>JBDROR010000235.1:0-17419 GCA_043809805.1 bacterium | reverse complement strand
GCCCCTACGGAAGAAAGATTTCTCCCTTCGGTCGAAATGACAATTGTGTTGTCGAAATGACAAAATTGTGTGGTCAAAATGATGATTAAATTTTTTTATATTGCATTTAAATGGAGGATAAAATTCCAATGAGAAAAAGGTTGCTTTTTTCGGCTGTATTAATATGTCTTATTGTGGGTAGTTTAAATTTTGCCTTTGTCCATACGACTGGAAATACCTCCAAAAATATTTTTCAGGACCTCCGGCTGTTTTCAGAGGTACTTTCTATTGTTCAGGGCGATTATGTCGAAGAGGTAACAAGTTCCGACTTAATCTACGGAGCAATTAGAGGAATGTTGGGGACACTTGATCCTTACAGTCAGTTTATGCGTCCGGAGGATTATAAGGAAATGCAGATACATACCAAGGGCAGTTTTGGAGGGCTGGGTATAGTGATTGCCATTAAAGATAATTGTTTAACCATTGTTTCTCCTATTGAAGGAACGCCCGCGTTTCGAGCAGGATTGCATTCAGGGGATAAGATTATTAAGATTGATGGAGAACTCACTAAAGATATTACATTAGAGCAGGCGGTTAATAAAATGCGGGGGCCGAAGGGGACAAAGGTTTTAATTAGTATCTTGCGGGAAGGAGAAGATGATTTGCTGGACTTTGATTTAGTTCGGGATATTATCAAAATAAAAAGCATAAAAGCCAAGCTGTTCCCAGATGGTATTGGATATATCCGGTTGGTTGAATTTAAAGAAAATAGCGGTGAAGAGCTGGGGAAAGCGCTGAAAAAACTAAAAGCTGCGGGCATGAAATCCCTGATTTTGGATTTGCGGCATAATCCCGGTGGATTATTGAATGTTTCAGTACAGGTTGCGGATTATTTTATTCCAAGAGGGGAGCTGGTTGTTTATACAAAAGGCCGGTATGCGGCTCAAACAGTGGAATTCCGTTCAGACAGGGGCCCTATTGATAGAAATATTCCTTTAGTGATTCTCGTAAATAAAGGCAGCGCAAGCGCTTCAGAGATTGTTGCCGGCGCGGTTCAAGATCATCACAGGGGGGTAATTGTTGGTGAAAAAACTTTTGGCAAGGCGTCGGTTCAGACAATTATTCCTCTTTCTGATGATTCAGGGCTGCGTTTGACTACTGCGCGTTATTATACCCCAAACGGAAGAAGTATACATGGTGAAGGTATCACTCCGGATTTGGTGGTTGAACTCTCTCATGCCGCGCAGATGAACATAGCTGAAAGCGCCCAGAAAAAAGAGAATGAGGATATTTCCCGTGAGCAGAGTAAATGGGAAGAGCAGCATGATAGTCTGACCATAGAGGAAAAATTAGAAAGTTCGGAAAATGATGAAATACATATAAAGAAGGTAGTTAAATGGGAAGATGTTTATGGAATAGAAGGGAAAGAAAATTTTGATATTCAACTAAAATGGGGTGTAGATGTTTTATTAGCCCAGGAAGTTTATAAGAATTTGTAAAAAATTATGTATATCCTTGGTATTGAGACTTCCTGTGATGAGACTGCGGCCGCAGTTGTAAATGGTAAAAAAGAATTACTATCAAATGTAGTATTTTCACAGCTTAGGGTTCATAAGCCGTATGGCGGGGTAGTTCCTGAGTTTGCCAGCAGAAATCATTTAAAAAAAATAAATATTGTTATTAGTCAGGCGGTTGAAAAAGCCGGTATAAAACTAAGTGACTTAAGCGCTATAGCAGTTACCTGCACGCCCGGGCTTATTGGTTCTCTTTTAATAGGAATTTCCACCGCAAAAGCTTTAGCATACGCCCTGAATATCCCGCTTGTTGGGATAAACCATCTTTATGGGCATATTTATGCGAATTACATAAACGATAACAGGAAAAAATTTCCAGGTATTGCTTTGGTTGTTTCCGGCGGGCATACAAGTTTGTTTCTTTGTTCAAGCCATAATAACTTTTTTTTATTGAGTCAGACGAGGGATGATGCCGCCGGCGAGGCCTTTGATAAAGTCGCGAAAATTATGAATTTAGGTTATCCGGGCGGACCTTTGATTGAAAAAATAGCAAAAAAAGGCGATCCTGATATATTTAAGTTCCCTTCTGCCAGGTTTAAAAAAGGGAATAAATTGGATTTTAGTTTTAGCGGTTTAAAAACTGCTGTTTGGTATGCGTTCAATAAAAACAGAGATGCAGATAAAATATGTTTGCAAAATCTTGCGGCTGGATTTCAGAAATCGGTTGTTGATACTTTAGTTCGTAATACATTTGAGTCTGCGGCCCAATATAAAATTAAAAATATTCTACTGTCCGGCGGTGTGGCTGCGAACTCCGTTTTGCGCAAGGCAATGGCAGAAAAGGCGAAAGAGAAAGGATTATGTCTTTTCTGCCCTCCTAAAGGATTTTGCACGGATAATGCCGCAATGATTGCGGTTGCGGGGGCGTACAAAATGAGGAAGTCGCTTGTTGCCAGTCGCTCGTCGCTTGTGAAGAGTTGGATGGGTTGTGGGTTGTGATGTTAAAAATAGGTAATCTCGAATTAAAGAATAATATTATTTTAGCGCCTATGGCTGGATATACGGATTTGCCTTTTCGGTTGTTGGTAAAAGAAATATCCGGATGCGGCTTGGTGTGTTCAGAGATGATAAGCAGTGAAGGATTGGTGCGCAAAAATAAAAAGACACAAGACCTTTTAATAAGTACAAAAGAAGAAAGGCCGGTTAGTTTTCAGATATTTGGAAGCAACTCGGATGTAATGGCTGAAGCAGGGCTGTTTTTGGAGGAAATGGGAGCCGACGTTATTGATTTGAACTTTGGATGCCCGGAAGCCAAAGTTGTCCGTTCTGGGAGCGGTTCAGCTTTATTAAAAGATCAAGAGCTGCTTTTTTCTATTGTCCGGGCAATTAGAAAAAAGGTTAAAATTCCTTTAACTATCAAAATTCGTTCCGGGTGGGATGCGCAAAATATAAATGCCGTTGTAGTGGCAAAAAAGGGCGAAGCTTGCGGAGTGGATGCTGTTATAATCCATCCAAGGACAAGGAGCCAGTTTTTTTATGGGCATTCCGATTGGCAGATAATAAAAGATATTAAATCAGAGGTCAAAATTCCTGTAATCGGTAGCGGAGATATTGAAAATGTTTCCGATGCGAAAGACATGATGGAAAATAGCGGTTGTGATGGAGTAATGATTGGGCGGGGGGCGATAGGCCAGCCATGGTTTTTGAAACAGGTCCGTCATTATTTGGAAACAGGAGAAGAACTAGAAGCGCCTTCGCTGGATGAAAGGATACGTGTTATGCTTAAACATATTGATTATTTTTGCTATTACAAAAACGAGCATAAGGCAATTTATGAAATGCGTAAATATATTCCTTCTTATTTTAAGGGAATACCTCAAATAAAGTCATGGCGTATGGAATTAATGAATCTTAAAACAATAAATGATGTTAAGTCTTATTTAAGCTCTGTGGGGCATTAGAATAGAAAAGTTGATTTTACGGGGGAATACAGCTATAATCGCTAAAGGTCACCAGTTGAAGATGTCCCCAAGTCATCAGCTTTAGAACGTCTCTTTCTTAACTGGTGACCTTTCATAGGGAGTAATGTAATGGATAATAATGAACGGCCGCATTTTAGTAAGACAGAGATAATATGCCGGCTTGCGATAGTCGTGATTTTGTTTTTTATTGCTGTTATTGGTTATATGACCCTTTTTTATCAAAAAGAGTTGAAAATTTTTAAAATTTTATTAGGCGCTATTTTAACTTTGTGGAGTTTCCGCGGAGAGAATTGGGGCGTTTTAAATAAATGGGTTATGCGTATTGGCGGGATTAGCTTACTTTTGTCAGGCATTGTCAATTGTTTTACCTAATTATTATGAAATGACAATATAAACGGAGATTTTGGGATGAAAAAAAACGGTGTTTTTATCACTTTTGAGGGGCCTGACGGGGGTGGCAAGAGTACACATATTAGACTGTTAGCTGATCATTTAAAGGAAAATGGATGTCCAGTGGTTGTAACGCGCGAACCGGGAGGAACTGCTTTAGGTGAAGATATTCGAGGCGTGCTTTTAGATCCAAGAGTGAAAAATTTGTCCTTGTGGAGCGAGCTTTTTTTATATCTTTCATGCCGGAGCCAGCTATTGGAAGAGGCGATAAAGCCAGCTTTGCTTTCAAAAAAGGTTGTTCTCTGTGATCGTTTTATAGACGCGACAGCGGCGTATCAGGGTTTTGGAAGAAAAATGGATATTAATTTGATTAATGATTTAAATAAACTGTTAATTGGAGAATTTAAACCGGATTTAACCGTGCTTATTGATATTGAACCGGGATTAGGATTAGAAAGAAGCTGTACCCGCGGGAATAAGGTTGACCGTATGGAAAAGGAAAAAATTACTTTCCATCGAAGGGTTAGAAAAGGATATTTGGGTCTTTCCAAAAAAGAACCAAAAAGGTTTTTAGTTATTAATGGCAGAGATTCAATTGAGAAAAATGGATTGATTATTCGGAATGCCGTTGAAAAATTAATAATTCCTCCCTTTAGAAAAGGGAGGTTAGGAGGGATTTGATGACTTTTATTGAAAAAATCCCCCTTAATCCCCCTTTTGCAAAGGGGGAAATGTAGTACTAGGAGAAGCATGTCCTGGGATAATATAATTGGGCAAAGAAGAGTTATAGAAACATTAAAAAGAACAATTAGTAACAATCGTATTCCCCATGCGTATCTTTTTACGGGCCCCGATGGCGCAGGCAAACATCTTGCCGCGAAAGAATTGGCTAAGACATTGAATTGTAAAAAAAACACAAGTGATGCCCTGTACCGAGTCTCGAGCGAAGCTCGAAGCCTGGTACAGGGCGGGGCTTGTGATGTCTGTTCCTCTTGTTATAAGATAAATAAAGGGATCCATCCGGATGTTCAGGTTATTTCTCCTGAAGGGAAAAGCGGTGGGATTAAAATAGAACAAATTTATGCGATTCGGGAACGGATTTTTTTAAAACCTTTGGAAGGTAGATATAAATTTTATATTATTGACCGAGCGGAAAGATTAATAAAACCTCAGGAGGCGTCTGGAAACGCGCTTTTGAAACTTTTGGAAGAACCTCCAAATGATACAATTTTTGTTTTGATTCCCACGGAAAATCAGGTATTAATTCCGACAATTGTTTCACGGTGCCAGAAAATAAAGTTTGATTATCTTTCAATATCAGCTTTCAGGGATGAAAAATCAAAGGCAGACCGTGATGAGGTTTTTAATAATTTCAAGAAGCCTTTTTTGAAAAATTTTTTAAACTGGGCTAAAGAACTAAGTTCGACGCGCGAAAAGGCGATAGACATTTTAGATATAATGATATTGTGCCTGCGTGATATTTTGGTTTATAAAATTACAAATAAAAAAGATTTTTTAGCCAATGCCGATTATTTTAAAGAAATAGAAATGGCGCAAAAAGATACAATAGACGGTGTTTTAATGAAAATGGGTTTAATACAAAAAACTAAACGTCTAATCGAACAAAATATTAATCTTCAATTAGCATTGGATGTTATGTTTATGGAGATGGTAGAAGATGGTGGGCTGGGGTGAGTTCATTGACAATTGATAATTAGAATTTAATGCTCAATTGTTAATTGTCAATGCTCAATTAATAGTGTAAGAAAGGAGGGGCCGGATGAACCCCGCCCCTCATAATATGAATGGGTTAGGGTTAAAATAAAATAGCTTTTTTGAAAAACGAGTTTGCTGTTTAATAAATGGGAAAGGAGGTGATGGGCGGGGTGAATAAAATGGCGGGTGTAAAGTTTAAGGATGTGTGTCAGGTATATTATTTCAGCGTGGGCAATATTGAACTTCAAATTGGCGACGATTGTATTGTCCAGACCGATGACGGTATTGATTTTGGGAAAGTAGTTACTGAGGTGAAGATGGTTCTGGACGGAAATATGAATGATAAACTTTCAGGGAGAATCCTGCGTATGGCAGCTGAGAATGATTATAAAAAACTGGAAGAGAATAAACAAAAAGAAAAAGAGGCATTTGATACTTGTCTTGTAAAAATTACGGAACGCAATTTACCGATGAAGCTCGTGTCAGCAGTGTATACCTTTGATGCCAAAAAAGCTGTTTTTTATTTTACTTCAGAAGGCAGAGTGGATTTTAGAGAATTAGTAAAAGATTTGGCCTATGTTTATAAAATAAGGATTGAACTTCGCCAAATTGGGGTTCGGGATGAAGCCAGAATGCTTGGCGGATTCGGAAATTGTGGACGGGAAGTATGCTGCACCGCGTTTTTAGGTGATTTTGAACCTGTTTCAATACGAATGGCAAAAACGCAAAATATGATATTAAATCCGCAAAAAATATCGGGGATATGCGGCCGTTTGATGTGCTGTCTTATGTATGAATATGATGTTTATAAAGAACTTTTGAGAGGTTTGCCTAAAATGGGAAGCAGGATAACTGTTAAGGAAGGGCAGGGGAGAGTAATTGGAATAGACCCGCTTCGAGGTATCATCAGGATAAAACTGGAAAACGAAAATGAAATAGAAGTAAACGCGCGGGATTTGGTGAAAAAATATTATTTAACCACACCATTATATTATGTAAACGATAAACCACATATCGGCCATAGTTATACAAACGTTATGGCGGACGCATTGGCAAGGTATCAAAGGTTAAGCGGGAAAAAAGTTTTCTTTTTAACCGGTACCGATGAACATGGCAAAAAAGTTGAGCAGGCGGCGCAGGAACTAGGATTAACAGGACAGGAATTGGCAGACCAGATGGTGGGAAGGTTTCAAGATTTATGGAAGAAATTAAATATTTCGCATAGTGAATTTATCCGCACAACAGAGAATAGACATAAACTTGCGGTCGAGGCTGTGTTTAAAAAACTTTTTGGGAAAGGGGATATTTACAAAGGTGAATATGAAGGATGGTATTGCACGCCATGCGAAACATTTTTAACTGAAACTCAGGCTGAGAATAATGTATGCCCGGATTGCAGGCGGCCTCTCGAAAAATTAAAAGAAGAAAGCTATTTTTTTAAAATGTCCGGCTATCAGAAAAGGCTTTTGGATTATCTTGAGAAAAATCCCGGTTTTATTATCCCCGCTTCCCGCTACAACGAAATTTTAAGTTTTGTCAGGGGAGGATTAACCGATTTGAGCATTAGTCGGATAAATTTCCAATGGGGCGTCCCTGTGCCCAATGACCCAAAACATGTTATTTATGTCTGGTTTGACGCGCTTTTAAATTACATTACAGCCGCAGGGTATGGTGTTGAAGAGAAAAAGCTCGAAGAGCTTTGGCCTGTGGATATTCATTTTATTGGAAAGGATATCCTCAAATTTCACGCGGTAATTTGGCCCGCAATTCTTTTTGCTCTTGATTTGGAACCGCCTAAACGCATTGCCGCCCATGGCTGGTGGACAGTGGGAAAGAAAAAGATGTCCAAATCGCTTGGGAATGTGGTTGATCCGATAGAGATAATTGAAAAATTTGGTGTTGATGCGTACCGCTATTTTTTATTAAGAGAAATTCCGTTTGGGCTTGACGGCGATTTTTCAATGGATATGTTAATAAAAAGAATTAATAGCGACCTCGCGAATGATCTGGGCAATCTTTTGAACCGCACTTTAGTGATGATTGAAAAATATAACGATGGAATAGTGCCTGAAAAAGGAACGGTTAAAAATGAATTAAATATAATATTTGATGAGATTTTGCCGAATGTTGACAAATCAATGAATGATGTCTGTTTCAGCGAGGCGCTGACTGAAATTTGGCGTCTTGTCCGGCTGGCAAATAAATATATTGATTCGCAGTCCCCATGGAAATTAATGGCTGAAGGGAAAAAAGAAGAGACATTGGCTGTTCTTTGCGATTTAGCTGAATCTCTAAGGGTTACGGCAATTTTAATTTATCCTTTTATGCCTCAATCCGCAGAGAAGCTTTGTAAACAATTAGGGTTGGCAATAAATTTTGAAAAGGTTTTGTTAGAAAAAATTGTTTGGGGACAATTTCCCCAAGGAGTAAAAATAAATCGTGATAAACCGCTTTTCCCGAGAATTGAGAAAAAGTAACTCCACTTATACCAACTACAACTACTTAAAAAATATCCAAAAGGCTTTGTTCTATGGCATATGTAATTAGTTAAATATAATTAATATTAATAATACTAAATTTAAGTATTAAAGTAAATTAAAGAAATCGTTTGACAATGTAAAATTTTTCTGATAGACTTTTCAAAAATAACATTTGTTGGGGAATAATAGTGATATTGAAAAGTTTAAGGTCAGTTGCAGAAAAAATATTTAATGGTGCTTCATTATATAGTATTTCAAAACTAATTGAAGATGAAAAGGGAATACCGGTTATAAACATTAAAGATATAGCTGATGATAGAGTCAACGTTGATAATCTTAAAAAATTTTCATTGGATAATTTCAAAAATGCTGAACACTATATTGTTTATCCTGATGATATAATTATAACCTGCCGTGGGACCCAACTGAAAATAGCTGTTATCCAAGATAACTTATCAAAAGCAATAATATCATCTAATCTCATAGCCATTCGCCTCACTGATGAATTACTCCCAATATTTCTGGCTGCATATTTAAAAACCAAAGAAGGGCAAAGAGCTCTTTTATCCAATATAGCATCTTCTACAATACAGCTTGTATTAAACTTATCTAGTATTAATGAAATTAATATTCCGGTTCCGTCTCTTGATTTACAGAAAAAAATAGCCAATATTACTAATATTTCAGAAGTGCAATATCGTTTAAGTATGGAATCAGCAAATTTAAGAAAAGAAATTACAAATCAAATAGTAACAGATATTTTGATGAATAAGGAGGATTACCGTGGCGAAACTAAATAGTTCTGAATTGAATAGTTATTTATGGGGTGCCGCAGATATTTTACGCGGTTCAATTGATTCATCGGATTACAAAAATTACATTTTTGGTTTTCTTTTTTTGAAACGGCTGTCGGATGTTTTTGATGAAGAGGCGGAGAAGATTGAACAAAGAGAATTAAAAAGGAAGGTGTCAAAGTCCGAAGCGCAAAAAATAGCGCAGGATGACCCGGACGAACATCAATTTTTTGTTCCTAAACGTAGCCGATGGGCTGAAGTAAGAAAAATTTCTCAAAATATTGGTGATGGGATTAATAAAGCTTGTGAAATATTGGAAGATCAAAGTCCTACATTGGAAGGAGTCTTAGCAGATATAGATTTCAATTCAAATAAACTGGGAGATTCTAAAAATCGTGATTCTATTTTATCCCGTCTTATTAACCATTTTTCTAAAATTGATCTAAAAAATTCAAACCTTGAGGATCCGGATATTCTTGGACAAGCTTACGAATATCTGATCGAAAAATTTGCGGATGATGCAGGCAAGAAAGGTGGGGAGTTTTTTAGCCCTAGAAAAGTAGTTCAGCTTATTGTTGAAATATTAAAGCCGAAAGAGGGTATGCGTATATGTGATCCAACTTGTGGATCAGGTGGTATGTTGATTGAATGCGCGCATTATGTTGAAAGGAAAAAAGGTAACGCTAAAAATATTTCTTTATGCGGCCAGGAAAAAAATCTTGGTACCTGGTCAATCTGTAAAATGAATATGCTTTTGCATAATTTCCCGGATGCGAATATTCAAAAAGGTGATGTTATCCGCGGGCCAAAATTTGTTAAAGACGGAGAACTAATACTTTTTGACAGAGTAATAGCTAATCCGCCTTTCAGTCTTGATGGGTGGGGCACTGAAGCCGCCGAGAATGACGGTTATGGCAGGTTTCGCTATGGTATTCCGTCTAAGACAAAAGGCGATTACGCGTTTGTTCAGCACATGATTGCGACAGTAAAGAATAACGGTATGGTTGGAGTTGTGATGCCTCATGGTGTGCTTTTTAGGGGTGCGTCGGAAGGCAGGATAAGAAAGGCTTTGTTGGAAGAGGATTTTTTTGAGGCAATAATTGGCCTGGTTCCGAATCTTTTTTATGGCACAGGTATTCCCGCGGCAGTTTTAATATTAAACCGCAATAAACCAAAAGAGCGAAAAAACAAAGTTTTATTTGTCAATGCTGCGGAATATTATGAAGCTGGCAAAAACCAAAACAGACTGCGTGATGAAGACATAGAAAAAATAGTGAAAGTATTCAATGAATATAAAGATGTTGATAAATTTTCCCGCATTGTTTCACTTGATGAAATCAGAGAAAATGATCATAACCTTAATATCAGCCGTTATGTTGATATAACTGAACCTGAACAGAAGATTGATGTAAAAGAGGCGCTAGTCAAATTGCGTGCGCTTGAAAAAGAGAGAGATAAGGCAGAGGAAAAAATGAATGAGTGTTTGAAGGAATTGGGGTATGAGTAGTTAACCAAAAGGATAAAATATGGCGCGCGAGACTTTAAAGAATTTAATTGGTACCGGTGAATCAACCAAAGTCGAATGGAAACAATCTTTGTCGGAAATAAGCGAAATAATAGAAACTATTGCGGCTTTCTCCAATACAAAGGGCGGAAAAGTTTTAATTGGCGTTGATACAATTGGAAAAGCTGTTGGGGTTCAAGTGGTAAAAGGCACACTGGAGGAGCTTGCTAATAGAATTGCTCAAAATACAGACCCGAAAATCCAACCCAGAATTGTTGTAGAAAAGACAAATAGAAAAAATATTATTGTTATTGATGTAAAAGAAAGTCTCGATAAACTTGTTCTTGCCTTTGGCCGGCCGTTTAAAAGGGTTGGCAATTGTTCCGTAAAAATGTGTAAGGATGAATATGAAAGGCTAATCTTAGAGAAACATAAAGAAAAGTTGCAATTTGATAAACAGGTTTGTAATGACGCGAATATTGATGATATTGATAAAAAGAAAGTAAGTTGGTATTTAAGAAAAAGAGAAGAAATAAGAAAAGTAAAGAAACCCCAAAATATGTCTTATGAAAAGTTACTGATAAACATCGGAACAGCGCAAAAAGCGGGAAATAAAATTATCCCTACTAATTCAGGGATATTATTTTTTGGCAAAAATCCGCAAAGATTTTTTGTCCAATCTCAATTAAGGGTGGCTAAATTTAAAGGGACAAAAGTAATTCACCCGGTTATAGATAGAATAGATTGTCAGGGTACATTATGGGAAATGATAGGACAGGCAGAGGATTTTATAAGAAAAAACATCAGGTTACAAAGTTTCAGGACTGGCAAGAGTTTTATGCGGGAAGATAAATTTGAATATCCTATGGAAGCATTGAGAGAAGCAATGATAAATGCATTGATTCATAGAGATTATCGGGAAAATTCTGATGCAAGGATTTTTATTTTTGATGACAGAATTGAAATTATCAATCCGGGAACTTTCCCGAAAGATGTAACCCCGAAGAAACCGGTACATAAGGCTGTTAATCCTGTTATGTGCGGCTTAATGTACGATATTGGTTTTATTGAAAAATATGGCTCCGGCATTTACATGATGAAAGAAATGTGTCAGAAATGGGGAAACGAGAAACCCTATTTTGAACTGCATCCAGTTCAGACAAAACTTATATTCAAATCTCAAATAAAAGAATCTACTATTATTGAGATGGATGAAAAAATATTAAAAGGATTAAATGAAAGGCAAAGAGAAGCTGTAAATTATATGAGAAAAAATTTTAAAATTGCCAGAAAAGAATATGCAAAATTATGTAAAACAAGCGAGAGAACAGCAAATAGAGAGTTAATGGCGTTGGTTCAAAAGGGAATTATAAAAAGAAAGGGAAGCGGCACCAAATTTTATTATGAGTTGGCGAGCTAATGGCGAGCTGATGGCGAGAAGCGGCAAGGAATGATTTAAGTGAATTGGTTTGTAAAAGAGTCATAAAAAGGCCTATTACATTTTAGTAGAAATTTAGCGGAAAAAAATTTCCTCAATATAATTAAAAAAGACATTAGCAAAATTGCGTGAATTTGAAAAAGAGCGGGATAAAGCAGAGAAAAAAATGAATGGGTGCTTGAAAGAATTGGGGTATGAATAATTGGAGGTGCCAGTTTGTCACCTCCATTAAATAAATAGGAGACGATTAATGGGGAAAATAGTTGCGCAGGAAATAATAGAACAGCGAATATTTTTAATAAGAGGACATAAAGTAATGATAGATAGGGATATTGCTGATTTATATGATGTTGAAACAAAATATTTAAACCGGCAAGTAAAGAGGAATATTGAGCGTTTTCCTGTTGAATTTATGTTTCAGCTTACTGAAGAAGAGAAAAATGAACTGGTGCCAATTTTTCACCGGTTCATATCAATAAAACACTCAAGTACTTTGCCTTATGCTTTTACTGAACATGGTGTAGCAATGCTAGCAAGTGTTTTAAAGAGTGAACGGGCGGTAAGAATGAGCATTAGTATTATTAAAGCATTTGTCAAATTGAGGGAGATTGTTTCTTCCCACAAGGAACTAATTTATAAATTGAACGAACTTGAGAGAAAGACAGAAAAACATGATGAGGAAATATTAGCAATTTTTGAAGCAATCCGGCAGCTTATGATAATAGAGGAAAATCCCAAAAAGAAAGTAGGTTTTAATATTGAACGAAAATAATAAATTAGATGATTTGTTAAATAATTTTTCTTCAAAATTGTCTATATTGAACCAATACGGTATTTCGCTTTTAAGCTATATTGGTCAAAAAGGGCCATTGAAAACTGAATATGTACCCGTAGTCTGTTCATTAAGGCATACAATGGAATTATTGGAGGGAATTGCTGTACTAATAAGAAATCAACTTGCCGATCCTTCGATGCTTTTGCTGAGAGGTGTATTTGAGTCAGTTATTCAAACATTATTTATTCTTGATAAAGATGTTGAAATTCGTGGACGTTCTTTTATGTATTACGATCTGCTAAACCAGATTGATTGGATTGAAAAAATGGACTCCTCATCACAAAAAGGAAAAGAATTACAGGCATGGATACAAAAGGACATTTACTTAAATGGTACTAATTTTAGTAAGCCGACTGATACAGATAAACATCTTTCAGATTTAATTAATCAGAAAGGTATTTTAGATTATGCGGTAATACATGCGGAGTATGAAAATCAAAAAGCAAATGGTAGGAAAATAAAAAATTGGTTTTCATTGTTTAATGGACCGCAAAATATTGAGCAAGTTGCCGCTGATATTAATTTAGGTGGTACTTATCAAATCTTTTACAGACACTTATCAGAATCTGTTCACGGAACAGGGGTTGTAAAGGGTAAAATTATAGCTAAAAATGGAAAAGGTGTAATATTGGATATAAAAGCGCCAGATAACATACAATATGTTGTGTCAACATCTATATCCGTGTCGATTATCTTATTGAAAAAAATTATAGATAGTTTGTGTCCTGAAAAGGATAAAGAATGGACTGAGTTTTATATAAATGAAATAAGAGAGGTTTTTCTCAGAGCTACAGAAGGCGCGTATATAAAAATAAACAATAAATTAGTTTAAAATTGCAAAGGGTTAGGGTTGTAAATATTTTTTAAAAGGAATTGTTTTAATGAAAAATAAAAGAGTGCCGGATGGATGGAATTTAATTAAACTTGGGAAATTATTAACCGAGTTTAGCGAAAGAAATAAAAATAGCAATAATACGCCGGTTTTAAGTGTTACGAATAAAACAGGATTTGTTATATCAGAAGATTATTTCAGTAAAAAAGTATTTAGTAAAAACCTAAGTAATTATAAAGTTATTCGGAAAGGTCAATTTGCCTATAATCCTTCGAGGGTCAATGTTGGATCAATTGCTTGCCTTAAGGAATTCGATAAAGGGCTTTTAAGCCCCATGTATGTTGTTTTTGAAGCGAAAGAAGAGCTTGATATAAAATATTTAGATTATTGGATATCCAGCCCTCATTTCAGAAATTTTGTTAAAGCCGGTACTCAAGGAACAGTCCGGGATTCTCTGAATTATTCCTCACTTGCAGGATTTCCTTTTTTGCTTCCGCCTATATCTGAACAACACAAAATCTATGGAATTCTATCCTCTATCGACACAGTTATTGAACATACTCAAAAGATAATTAATAAAACTCAAATTTTCAAAAAAGGCCGGATGCAAGAATTATTAACTTGTGGTATTTCTGGGCGAGGGCACAAAAAATTTAAAAAAACAGTGATTGGAATAATCCCTGAAGCTTGGGAAGTAGTTAAATTAGGAGATATAGCAAAAGTTCAAACGGGAATAGCAAAAAATATAAAAATTAAACCAGAAAATAAAGTAGATCTTCCATACTTGAGGGTTGCGAATGTTCAGGACGGATACGTTGATTTATCAGAAATTAAGTATATATCTTTAGATAAAAAAAATGTAGAAAAATATTTACTTAGAAAAGGCGATGTCCTTTTTAATGAAGGTGGCGATAATGATAAACTTGGAAGAGGTTGTGTTTGGAAGGGTCAAATTGATCCATGTCTGCATCAAAATCATGTTTTCGTTGTTAGGTGTAATTTTAGAATACTTCCTTATTATCTCGCAATATATGCAGCAAGTTCGAAAGGCAAAGAATATTTTTTTAATTCATCTAAACAGACTACTAACCTTGCATCAATTAACTCAACTCAGATTAAATTATTTCACATACCTCTCCCTTGTATAAAAGAGCAACAAAAAATTATTTCAATTGTAAAAAACATGGATCGTTATTTTGACTTTAATAAAGAAAAGTTAAATCTTTTGATTTTTTTGAAATCCGCTCTTATGCAGGTTCTTTTGACCGGTGAGGTGAGGGTAAAGGGATAGAAAATTTATGGGATACGTTCCACTATTTTTTTATAATTTGGGTAAAGAGATTTTAAGCAAAAATAAAATTTTAAGAGTAACCTATGTTGATTAAACCAGATTGGAAAAAATTTAAAGCAAAATTTAGCGATAATCCTCAAGATAACTTTGAGTGGTTTTGTTATATGTTGTTTTGTAAAGAATTTAGTAAGGCTTCTGGAATTTTTCGTTTTAAAAACCAATCGGCCATTGAAACTAATCCTGTCGAAAAAGAAGGTAAAATAATTGGCTGGCAAGCGAAATTTTATGATAAAGCGTTGTCAGATCATAAAACTGATTTAATAAATACCCTCGAAAAAGCTAAAAGGGATTATCCCAATATTACAAAGCTTATTTTATATACCAATCAGGAATGGGGGCAAAACAAAGGTAAGGAATCTCAAGGGAAGAAAGAAATAGAAGAAAAATCAAAAACTTTGGGTATTGAGTTAGAATGGAGAACCGCAAGTTTTTTTGAATCACCCTTTGTTTCTATTGATAACGAAATCATTGCCAAGTATTTTTTTAGTTTAGATAAAAGTGCTTTTAATCTTATTAAAGATCAGCAAACACATACAAAAAATATCTTAAACGGAATACAAACTTGCATCATATTTAATGGCCAGAATATTAAGCTTGATAGAAGCAAGGATTTGGAAAAAATAAAGACAAACTTGGAACAAGTATTGATTTTAAGTGGTGGTAGTGGAGTTGGGAAAACAGCGCTTATTAAAGAATTTTATGAACAAATAAACAAAAAAACACCTTTTTATATTTTCAAGGCATCCGAATTTGAATTAAGAAATATAAACGATTTTTTTACAGGGTACAATTTTCAAGATTTTTTAGAAGTACACAAAGATGAAGATAATAAAATTATTGTAATTGACTCAGCAGAAAAATTGTTAGATTTAAATAACTCGGATCCCTTTAAAGAAATATTAGGTATTTTAATTCAGAAAAAGTGGATAATCATTTTTACAACAAGAGATAATTATTTAGAAGATTTGAACTATCAATTTTTTGAAATTTATAGAATCGCACCCTTAAACATAAATATACAAAATTTGGCTACAGAAGAACTGAATATAGTTTCTGAACAATATCGGTTTACACTTCCTGCTGATGGGAAGCTATTAGAATTTATTAAAAACCCATTTTATTTAAGCGAGTACTTAAAGTTTTATAAGGAAAACGATGAAATAAATTATATAGATTTTAAAGAAAAATTGTGGAATAAAATAATTCAAAAAGCTAAACCCGCTAGGGAACAATGTTTTTTAAGCGCGGCTCTCGAAAGAGCTAATAATGGGCAATTTTTTATCAATCCAAACTGTGAATCGCAGATCTTAGATAATGAGTTAAAAAAGGACGGAATTTTAGGATATGAATCGCCACATGGATATTTTATAACCCACGATATTTACGAAGAATGGGCATTGGAAAAAATTATTGAGGCCGGATTTAAGAAAAAAACCGACAACAAAACTTTTTTCCAAAATATAGGTAGTTCTTTACCTGTACGCCGAGCATTTAGAAAATGGGTTTCAGAAAAATTATTATTAGAGGATAGTGAAATAAAAAATTTTATTGAAGAGATTTTAAAAAGTAGCGAAGTTGATTCCTTTTGGAAAGATGAAATATTGGTATCTATTTCTCTTTCGGATTACTCGGAAAGGTTTTATGAAATATTCAAAAAAGAGTTGTTTGCAGATAATCAACATCTTTTAAGGAAAATTAGTTTTTTGTTGCGCATTGCCTGTAAGGAAGTTGACAATGATTTATTTAAACAATTAGGAATAAAGGATCTCAATTTATTGTCTTTAAAATATGTTTTAACAAAGCCAAAAGGGCAGGGTTGGCAAAGCCTTATCAAATTTGTTTTTGAAAACTTAGATACAATAGGCATTCAAAATATCTATTTTGTTTTGCAAATCATCCATGATTGGGCCAGTAAATTTAAAGTGGGGGAGACCACAAGATATTCAGGTTTAATTGCATTACGATATTATCAATGGATTATCAAAGAAGATGTTTATTCCTCTCGCGATGAAGCAAAAGAACATCTTTTACAGACAATTATTTATAGTTCTTCTGAAATTAAGACCGAGTTAGAAGAAATATTTAAAGAAATTTTGCAAAATAAATGGAAAAAACCCAAAGATCCTTATTATGATCTGTCAAAGATAATCTTGACAAGACTTGAGGGAATAAGTATTTCTAAAATACTTCCTATCTATGTTTTACAACTAGCCGATTTATTTTGGTCATTCACGCCAAAAGAAAATAAGTATTACAGTCATTCCGGAATAGGCGTAAACCAATATTTTAATATGGAGGATGAATACTCAGATTATTTTCCATCCAGTTCTTATCAAACTCCAATTTATTGGCTTCTTCAGTTTTCAATGAAGGAAACAATAGACTTCATCTTAACCTTTACAAACAAAACCGTTGAATATTTTGCTAAGTCTGATTTCGCTAAATATGAAGTTGAGGCAGTCGAGGTTTTTATTGTCGAAAAGGAACCTATAAAACAGTACATAAGCGATATGCTTTGGTGTACATATAGGGGTACTCAAGTCTCCTCACATATTTTGGAGTCGATGCACATGGCCTTAGAAAAATTCTTTCTTGAAAATGGGG
>JBDROR010000234.1:0-2045 GCA_043809805.1 bacterium | reverse complement strand
GCCAGCTTTTACGGTAAGTTTTGTGCCGCACTGAATACAATATTTACCAACTCTCAAAGCCTGTAAGAAAGAATCTACGGGGTGACCGTTTGAGCAGATAATCTTCTTTGTTGGTTCAATGGACCATTTTCTTTATTGTCTGGATAAAAAAACAGGAAAGTTAAACTGGTCTTTCCATGCAGGAAACGGCATAGAATCCTCTCCCGCGTATGACCGAAACAAAATTTTTGTCTCTTCATGGGATAGTTATGTTTATTGTTTTGAAGAAAAAACCGGAAAGGTAATCTGGAAAACAAAGATGAAAGATAAAAGTTGTTCATCCGCGGCAATTGCCGGAGATAAACTGTTTGTCGGGTCATGGGATAAATATCTCTACGCAATTAATACCACAAACGGAGAAATTTTATGGAAATTCCAGGCCAGGGATAGAATTTTGACCGCGGCTGCAGCAAGCAAGGAGTTTGTTTATATCGGTTCAATGGATGACTCATTTTACATTTTGAAAAGTGATTCGGGAGAAAAAGTATGGGAATACAAAACTAACGGTGATATCGGCGGGTCTCCAATAATAAGCAATGGTATTCTCTATTTCGGATCATCCGATGGTTTTTTATATGCCTTTGAAGAAGAAAAAAAGTGACAGAAAGGAAAAATCGGGTGAAAAGTATTTTTCTTAACCTGCCTTATCCCAAAAAAATCATCCGCCGTTTTATTTCTTCCTATTACGCCCCAAATTTTCTTTTACCTCCATATGAACTGTTATCGCTCGCGACAATCATAAAAAAATGGGAAAATAAGGATGCCGTTCTTTTTGTTGACGCGATCGCGGAAGAAAAATCCCTTGCTGATATTTTAAATGAAATTAATTTATTTCAACCGGAAATTCTCGTCACTTTCTTAGGACATTTTTCAATTAACGAAGATTTAAGAACAGTTAATGAAATAAAAAAAGCATTTCCAAAAATAAAAATTATTGCCGCGGGATTTTTAGCGACAAATTTTCCTGAAGATATTTTAATAAAATCATCTATCGATATAATTATCCGCGGTGAACCTGAATTAATATTTTCAAAGCTTTACGGCCAGATAAAAAGTAACGGCTCGTTACAAACAATTGACGGCATATCATTTAAGGATGGCAAAAATATTATTAGCACCCCTGCTGCCAATCGTATTGAAAACCTGGATAAATTGCCTTTCCCAAACCTTTCCATTTTAAAAAATAATTTAAATATCTATAAAGAACCTTATCTGAATCAACCATTTACAACAATGACCATAAGCCGCGGCTGCCAATTCCAATGCAGTTTTTGCATTCACACTTATGGTATTAAAGTTTTTTCGCGTTCGCTAAAAAGTATTGAAGAGGAAATAGAATATAATCTTACAAAATTTGGGGTGAAAAATATTCGTTTTATGGATGATACATTTACATTAAACAAGGACAAAACACTCCTTATTTGCGATTTGCTTCGTAAATACAAAATTAACTGGACGTGTTTAAGCCGCGTTGACACACTCAACAAAGAACTTGCTGTAGCAATGAAAAATTCAGGATGCAAAAGAGTTTATCTGGGGATAGAAAGCGGTTCGCAAAAAATACTTAATTTACTTAATAAAAATATTAATGTATCCTGTTTAAAAGAAAAACTTAGAGAGATAAAATCCAGTGGATTAGAAATAAGCGGGTTTTTTATTACAGGAATCCCGGGAGAAACCGAAGAAGATTTGGATAAGAGCATTAGGCTTGCGATAGAAACTGATTTAGATTATATTGTCGTAAAAATCTTAAAAATCTGGCCAGGGACGGAGCTTTACAATAGATATGGTGGCAAAAAAGATTTAAAAGAAGAACGAAAGGCCATAGAACGCGAGAAAAGATTTTACCGCGAATTTTATTTTCGGCCACAATATATCATAAAACGGATAAAAAATATTTTTACGCATCCTGAAGAAATAATTACAGGATTTTGGGGGTTGTACAGATTTGTTTTTAAGAAAAACAATCCAGAGGGCTGCGAAAAAGATTTCATTTAATTTCTTTC
>JBDROR010000233.1:0-13289 GCA_043809805.1 bacterium | reverse complement strand
CAGTGGACTCAAAATCCACCGGGCGCAAGCTCATGTCGGTTCGATTCCGACCTTCGGCACCAACTGAAAACCAACAACTAAAAGATCGCATCTATTCCAAATCGTATCCCGGGTATTCCTTTGAAATTTTCCCCCGCGGGGAATTCCATCTGGGGGGCAATGTCAAAAAACATCCAGGGTTTAATCAACTGCATTCTATAAACAATATCCGTTCTGTATTTATCGATATCATAAAAAGGTTCCGTATGGGCAAAACCGCTGGCCCGCCAAAAAATAATTCTTTCCCTCTTTATCAAATCGCAACTTAAAATAAAGCTCTGTTCTAACTCAAATCCTTTTGATATCTCCGAATACAGACCGGCTGTAATTGTTCTAAAAAGCATTTTCTCCGAAACCGGATAATTAAAATCAACCTGAGTTAACTCCCCGAAACCATTGTCACTATACCAGAACACAGACTGGTGAAAATTCGCCCTCCAGTTTTTAACCTTTATGCTATGCCTTAATAATCTTACACGGCTGTAAATCACCGCTTTTTTGTCACGGATTGTAACTCCATACCCGAGAGAAAGAATTAATCTTTTTAGTCTAAACAAATAATGTTTAATGCCTGTGCTCATTTCCGCGTTTTCATCACTTAACTCAGAACCAGGCAAATTATCCCTTTCATTGTTATTTACCAATATTGACAAAAAAGGGAAATATAAACAGATATTTATCCCCCTTTTAAATTCCGGATCTTTACCTTCCTCTTTCAGAAGCTCAAACCGCAGTGATATCTTATCCTCTTGTTGGGCGTCATATTCCCTGCCTCTAAAAAGATACTCATCTATTTTCTGTGTGACTGATCTGAAATTTCTTCCAATATTTTCTCTGTGCTGGCTTAAAAACATAGCGGTATTTGCTTTGTTATTGTTAACTACAGGTTTTTCTTCCTCCGCATTGGCGATATAACCAAATACCGTCATCAAAACCAAAACAAAAAAAGCAAAATATTTCATATAGTGAAATTATACCAAATATAAAAGGCAGCACAACCTAAATCTGCTGCCTTTTATAAACCTGACGAATGGGTAACCACCTCTCTGAATCATTACCCACCAATAAAACCTAACTATTAAACACTACTTTTCTTCTGTGCCTCCTTTCCCTAAAATTAAGCTTTTCAATTCTCATTTTCTTATGCACGAGAACTGTCATTACCCCATTATCACGATTATTTTCTTCAATAAAATTTCTTATTTCTTTAAGCTGAACCCATGTTGAAAATTTCTGGCATTCACGAATAATCTCTCTAATCTCAGGATGTCCCAGTTTAGCTGAAACGACCATTGGATCGCCCGTATCCCAAAAACATTCTTCAACCGAGTTTAAATCCATTTTCGCAGTAATATGTCCCACCACTCTAACAAAGCTATCTATAGTCCCGCTATCCATCCATAGGAATTCTTTCTTTAGCTGTATTTTAATTAAATCAATCTGGGGAACAGCCTTAACATTTTTAATTTTCAACCGGCCATTTTCTATGATTTTATAATGCAAAGGTTCATTTATGTTATTACGCCATTTTTTTATTAAAAAAACCTTTTTCCCGTCAGTAGCTTTAAAATAACCAAGCTCTCCCTTATCCCTGTAAGACGTTCTGATGATAGAGGTATTCCGCAAAACACTCAACTCCGATAAATGATGGCCTCTATGTTCCCTTAAAAAATCCGCTGAATCATCTTGTGGAATCGAGATAAAATCATCCAAATTTTTATCAAAAACAAAAATCGGAGCTTCGTCATAGTTTGTTTTTCTCAAAATCTTATTGCAGTCCACACAGCGCATAATATCTTTATCCATTACGTATTCCTCCTTATAATTGACATTTCGACTGAACCATGTCATTTTTGACACTACCCGACAACCTACTATCGCCTAATTCTTCTTCTAATAAAATCTCAACAAATATAGCTGTGATCTTAGGATCAAATTGAGCGCCTGAACAACGTTCTAGTTCCACAACAGCCTCTTTCCGCGTCTTTGCCTTTGAATATGCCCTGTGACTCGTCATCGCGTCGTATGAATCAACTATACTGATTATTCTCGCCCCCAACGGTATATTTTCACCCTTTAATCCATAAGGGTATCCAGTCCCGTCATATTTTTCATGATGATGTAAAATAATTGGAATAATCCCGCCCGAACTAAACATAGGTTCGAGTATACGCGCGCCTTCTTCCGGATGTTTCCTCATCATTTCCCATTCACCGGAAGACAGGGGGCCGTTTCGCAGAAGAATATCATTGCTAACACTCAGCTTACCTATATCATGAAGAAAACTTGCCCTCTGGAGATTCAATCTCAAATCTGCGGGAAGATCCATCTTCTCACAAATCAAACGGGTATAATAATTGACTCTGTCTGAATGGCCGTGCGTACATGTGTCCTTTGCCTCCAACACCCTCGATAACACTCTAATAAAATCCAGACAATCACCCTCTTCATCATCACCTGTATTCTGCACGTAATTCTGAACAAACATTCTTGCTTTATTAATAATTTCTAATTCCCGCGGTTCTTCATCAGATCTATTTTGCACTACTCCTTCGACCTTGCCTAATTCTTTAACCAAACCTTTTGCTTCAACATTTCTATAATGCTGGCGGATACTTTTCTTCACAACCCGATCAACCTCATCCGCATCAAACGGTTTAGTAATATAATCAAATGCTCCATATCTCATGGCCTCTTTCGCTGTCTCTAATGTTCCAAAACCAGTCACAACAATTACCTCAATATCAGGATTACCAATCTTTATTGCCTTTAAAGTATCTATCCCATCCATTTCCGGCATTCTGAGATCCACAGTAACTAAGTCATATTTATCATTATATAATTTTGAAAGGGCTTCTTTGCCACTGCATGCTATGGACGTATTATATGTATCCTTTAAAACCTGCCTTAATGTTTCACGGGCGTAAAGCTCATCATCTACTATTAAAATATTTGCTTGAGACTTCATGTTTTCCCCTTTCCTTTAAAACAATCCCCCTCGCTAGTATTAATGTGCAATTAACATGCCAAAAATACAAATAATAAAAAATATACCTGTTAACTATTGGAAAATAATAGATATTTATTTTTTTTGGAATTTTTTGATGATTTTGAAGAACAAGACCGAAGTGTGGTATTTATACCGCAAACAAAATAAAAAACACCACAAAATCTGAAGTTAAGTCTGCATTGCCATTCCCGCGCCTATCGTTCCGTCATTCCCTAGCTTATCTTTCCGTCTGCTAAGCAAAAAAGGCACCTCTACCGGCTATTTTCCTTAAAGCCGACAAAGATGCCTTCTATACAATCTATAATAAAATCCCTAAAGTAATGTCATAAATTGTATCAAATTTAACTGTTTTGTCAAAAAGTTTTTTGAACTTGAAGTGTTAAGCAAATGCCACTTCAAAAAAGATTGTACCGCCTTAACGCATCCGCAACATTTTTGTCTACCTTGGCTAAATCTTTTAAAGAATTAATCAGCTGAGTAACCTTACCCTCTTCTAACTCCTTTATCTTCACCTCTACAGGCTTAAACATACTCCGGCGATCCCAAATCGCAAAACTGATTGTCGTAACTGTTATCGCCGTAAATATCCCCGATAGTATCCATAAAAATGTAAACATCTGATCAAACCGCTTGCCCACATCATCAAATCGCTGATTAATTGAATTGCCCATATCACCAAATCGCTGATTAATTGAATTGCCCATATCATCAAATCGCTGATTCATCGCCTTTTGACCTTCTTTTAGTGTAGCCAAACTTTCAATAATCTCCCGATCGCTTATTCTCTCCGCCTTTTCTACTGCGTAACTTATTGAACTAACACTTACCAAAACAAACAAAATAACTATCCATTTTTGTAACATGAATTTGCTCCTTTGTTATGCTCGTTCCGTCATTCCCGCCTTCGCGGGAATGACAAAAAGTGCCAACCTCAAGCTGTGTAACTAAAATACTAAGCTTTATTTTCCCTTCTGTCAAGCTAAATTAACAATATCCGTTAAATATTTTTATGAACTCAATACTCATCACTCCCGATCCACGACTATATTAGTCCCCATCCCCATATATGCCTTCTTGCCGTTTCTCTGCGCTTCTTTGTTTTGAATTATCTCTTTTTGACCCGGATTGTAATCCAACGGTAGGTTTATAAAGAAACTTGTCCCTTCCCCAACCTTGCTCTTTATCTCCATATATCCTCCATGAGCCTCAACTATCTTATGCGCTATTGCCAAACTTAATCCCATATGCATATCTTTTGTTGTGTGTAATGGATTGAATATTTTTGACAAATCTTCCGGCTTTATGCCTTCGCCTGTGTCGGTTATTTCCACCTGAATGTATCCGTCGCCCGTCGCTCGTCGCTCGTCGCCCGTTTTGAGTGATTCATGAATCGCCCCTGCATCTTTCCCCTCTTCACTAGCGACTAGCGACTGGCGACTAGCGACTTCTTTCCCTCTCATCCGCGTTCTGATTATCAATTTATGATCCTTCTTCTGCTCAGGGGCCATATTTGTCGCATCCCGGACATCCGCTAAAAGTCCCATTCTCACTAAAGCCTCCGGCGGCAAACCGTCTTCCAATAAACCTTTTATAACTGTGTCCTTTCCTCCTCTTTTCATCAACATCGCCTCCATTGCATTTGTCCCTATCGCCACAAATACGTCCAGCAATGCCTTTTCATCTCCTAAAATATTTGGCAAATTCTTATCCAAATCAAGAGTAACGGGAACCTCACTAGCGACTAGCGACGGGCAACTAGCAATTATTTTGGGTACCGCTTTATTTACAACCCCATTTACATCCGATCTGATATGGGCTATGTTTATTCCCGTCTCGCTAAATATCTGCACCTCCTCTATTATTCCCACTATCCTATCAACAGCCTTCTTCGATTCTTCCTGTAAAATAACTAAATCTTCAAGTTTAGACCCTTCCCTACCCAGAAGCTGTAAAAGCGTTTTTATAGGTGTAAGCGGATTCTTCAATTGATGGCACAGCCCGCCGGACAGTTCCGCCAAACTTGTTATCCTCTCCTGACGGCTTCGAATCTGATACAACTTATCTACCGCTCCATACTTCTGAACCTCTATTAAATCCCACGCAATCCGCTCGCCTAGTTCATTTAACAAATTTAAATCTTTATTTGTCCATACCTCTTTTGTCTTTTTATCTCCAAGATTCATCAAGCCTATCATCTTCCCTTCATAAACAAGAGGAACACTGAGCGCTATTCCCATTCTTCCCATCATTGAAATCATAATATTTTTAAAAGAATCTGGAATAAAACTCTCTTCTTTCCAAATAATTATACTTTTTCTTTCCTTTATAAACAAAATAGATGGATTGAAAGCAGAAAACCGATTTGGCTTTTTTCTATCAGAGTTAAAATCTTTTGCTAAATAATAACTGCTAATTTCTTCCCGATAAAGATAAATTGAAATATCCTCTAACGCTAATTCGTCAATTAACGTATTAACTATTTCATCCAACAACTGATCTAAATTGATTACCTTTTTTCCCAATTGAGTTATTGATTCTAAATAACGGTATCTGTTCCCAAATAAAATTTTCTCAACTATCTTTTCGGTTGCTGGTTTGAGCTTGTGGAAAAAGTAGCTAAACAAAATTAAAAAGGAAACAATTAAAAAGTTTAGTATTGTTAGATCAATTCCTTCATAGAACTTTTTCTCTGCAGCCAAAACTATAGCAAAAAACACCACTCCAATACCTACAAATAAAGCAAGATTTGTAATGCTTTTTTTAATAACAATGTTTATATCCATAAGGCGATGTTTTAAAATGGCATAAGTTATGATTAAGGGGTAAAAAGCTGCAGCAAAATTACCATATGGATAAATATCAATACCAAAAACTGGTAGATAGGACATGCTACCACCTGAAAAACTTAGAAGCATTCCCCATAAAAAATATTTAATCTGGATTCTGGTTCTGCCGGCACTTTTCTCTATTGCCCTGAACAATATTATATGGCTTGCGGCTGTTATTGATAACCACAGCACTGTAAATATTGAATATAAAACCGTAGGGGGATGTCCATCGTAATAAAAAGAATCGAATACCCAAACTACATTTTTAATAAACAAATTGCTAAAATTTATTGACAGAAAGAAAAAACCGAATAAGTAAACCAGATAGATTGGCCAACGTTCTTTTCTGTTTAAAAACGCATATACAAAATGCATAAATAATACGGGGATGAAGATTATACCCACATGAGTTAACCGCCAACAAAAAAGAGCAATTTCGGGATCTTTTGTCATAGATACTTTTAACCCGCCAAAACCCCAAATTGCAACCGAAATTGTAAATGCTATCCACAATTTATTGGCTAAACTATCACGATTTTTTCTAAAAACAAGAATCCCCATCGCGGTACTTGTAATCCCAATAAATAATCCACTTAAACCGAAAGCATTCATAATTTATATCCTGCTCTTTCTTTTAGGCTCAATAAATCCGCAAATCGCTTGTTAAATGAATTGCTCAAAGGAATTACGGAACATCGTTTCCTCGTGCAACCTATTCTCATCTTTTATCTTCTCTTTACAACAAAAAAACACCGCCCATTCAAATCTACATCATTCGAATACAAGCAGTGTCTTCTGAAAAAATTATTAAATATAATTTTCGGATTTTACCCATAAAATCCCTTTTGTTTTATAATATATTCACTTATTGTATCACACTTTTTCTAATATCCTCACAAAAAAAGAATTACTGCCCTTACAAAATAAAAAACACCGCCTCGCCTGAAAGTAAATCTTCAGGCTTGCGGTGACTAATCCCAAATCAGCAAACTACTTCAAACGATTGTCCAACTGGTTTAAAACTTGATGTCTCTTTATGTTGTAGTCTTAATCTAATACCTTCAAATAAACCCACTACTTCTGGTGTATAAAGCCGTTCTCCACAATGTAAACATACTTCTGCTTTCACCTTTACAATGGCTGTGTCCACTCCACCATGAAGTAGTTTTTTAACCTTTTTTTCTACCATCTCTCCATTACAAACCGGACATCTTTCAAACGGCATCATAACTATTTTCTCCTTTCTCTCCAATCCATCCATATCCCAGGGTCAGGTCGATAAACCGTAATTAACACCACCCATTTCGTGTCTTTATTATACGCCCAAACACTATGAAGTGGAAATGGTAGCCGCAAGCTTTAGATTGCGTTGTTATTTTCAAAAAACTTCAGAAAAAAACTGATTTTTATCCAAAAGATTTTGCCATTCTCTATGCCGTCTAACACTTTCTAATCTTTTTCCTCTAATTTTTTCCTACCTTTTATCTTTTTCTTAAACATTCTTCTTATATAGTAATCTTTTTTATTAAACAAGCACTAAAATTTACCCCATTTAACCAAACCTACGGATTCCTTTTCTTTTAAATTTATCCCACAACTTTTTCCCTTTTTAATTCAACCCAGCTAACTATAAAATGATAAAATGTGAAGGGAATAAATATTTATTAATCTCATTTATTTATTGGTATGTCCAAGCATTGATTTAATGGAACTAAAAAGAGCTATCTTCCAGCGGCACCTCATGCAACAACAAATTCACAAACCGGAACATTGATAGAAACTGGTGGCATCTCATCCCTTAAAACAATCCTCTCCATCCGCCGGGATACCTCTGCATCATAATATCTCTCACCACATTGATTACAAACATGAGCAGGAACGTTTCTAATAACAACAAGTCTGTCCCCCCATCGATAATCAACTGTCACCGATCGATCTTCTACCATTCCTTTACAAAAATAACACTCTTTCATCACTTTCTCCTTAACCTAAAATTGATCCATTCTTCTACATTGGGCCGATACATCGTTATAATCAAAATCTTCTCCTTTTCTAAATTGCCTAATACAAAATGTAACGGTTTATGCTCATTCGTAAATCCTAATACCAAACAGCTACTGCCTCGACGATCACCAGGATAATTTTCTATAATCTCTAAATTCTTAAATGCCTCATCTATCTCAAAATAAACAATCTCATCAGCCTGTTTCTCGTCCTCCGCATGCCTCGAAAGTATAAACTCATCCCTCTTTAATTTAACCTTGATTTCGTCTATAGTTACCATTTTTATTTATTAATAATACCATATTGTTCTTATAAAGGCGAATGAAAAACCAACCTCCACATACGCCATTTTCAATAGATTCCCAAAATTCTTTCCTATTCCGTTAGTAGCAACCACCCCTAACCCTGTGATTACTACCCGTCTTTTCATAAAATTATGGAATGTTGTTTCCTCTATCTTCCCCTTACAACAAAAAAACACTACCCATTCAAACCTACATCATTTGAACACAAGCAGTGTCTTCTGAAAAAATTATTAAATATAATTTTCGGATTTCACCCATAAAATCCTTTTTGTTTTATAATATGATTGTTTATCGTATCACACTTTTTTTAATATCCTCATAAAAAAATAAATTCTAGAAAACAACTCCCGTAATAAATTAAACTGCTTTATTTGAGCCAACCCAATTAAGCAACTACTATCAGCAACTACCCTGCAACCCCTCATTTCTTTATACCTTTGCAATATCCATTTACTGCTTCTTTATCCATTCCAAAATCTTTCCCGCTATATTCATAAGCAGGCAAATGATGCTCTCTTAAAATCTTCATAAATTTTACCCGGCTTGTTTCGGCTAATTCTACCGCCTTTCCTAAAGATATTGACCTTTCCTGAAACAAAAACAGGGCTAATGCAGTTTTCATTTTCTTTTTTATCTCTTCAAAATTTTTTACCTCCCTCATTGCAAAAAGTATATCTTTCGGGATATCCATTTCTATTTTTTCCATCTCCATTGTTGCCATTGTTATACCTCCATTTTCGCTTTATCATAATCACTTATTGTAAAATGATATTGTACTATAACTTACATAATTTTTAAAATTTCCAAAAATTTTGAAGTTCCATGTAAAATAAAAAAGGCACCCCTATCGGCTGTTTTCCTTAAAGCCGATAAAGATGCCTTCTATACAATCTATCCTCTTAAATTCCCCAACTTAACTTATAACAGCCCTACCTGCCTTAACACCCCGGCGACTTTTACATCTCCCTTTGCCAATTCCTTTAACGCCATATCCGCCTTTTTCTTCCACTTCTCCAATGCTTCTTCCCGCTCTTCCAATTCCTTGTTCTTCCTTATCGCTGGAGCTAACGCGCTTCGCCTGTCCCATAATACAAAACCAATCAAGCTAAATATCCCCGCGAATGTTACTCCAAAGCCCCATACCATAAAACTTCTTATTTCTATCCTAACATCTTTTATTTCTGTCCTAACATCTTTTATTTCAAGTTTCATTTCATCAAGTCTCTGATTCATCGCCTTTTGGCCTTCATCTAATTTTATCTCAACTCTTGTCAATCTCTCCACTATCTCCCTATCACTTATCCTCTCCGCCTTCTCTATCGCATAACTTATTGAACCAATATTCACCAAAATAAACAAAATAATTACCCATTTCTTTATCATCTGTGTAATCTCCTTTTTAATCTGTACAACCAAGACATTCTAGTCTTCTTTTTTCGCCTTGTCAAGCTAAATTAACACCATCCGTTAAATATTTTTATGAACTCAATACTCATCACTCACGACTCAATACTATATTAGTCCCCATCCCCATATACGTCTTCTTTCCTTCTTTCTGCACTTCTTTGTTTTGGGTTATCTCTTTTTGCTTCGGATTGTAATCCAACGGCAGATTTATAAAAAAACTTGCACCTTCTCCTACCTTGCTCTTTATCTCCATATATCCTCCATGAGCCTCAACTATTTTATGCGCTATTGCCAAACTTAATCCCATATGCATATCTTTTGTTGTGTGTAATGGATTGAATATTTTTGACAAATCTTCCGGCTTTATGCCTTCGCCTATGTCCTCCTACATTTCAAGATGTGGCCAGCACCAAATTAGTTTATGTCCAGAGGAAACCCCGAACCTCAATAAGCCGATGTAAATTTTTTTGATCTTTTCCATTCCACTTTATTTCCAGTTTGCAATGTTTTTCCAAGGCTTGGTAGTATTCTGCATATTTCTTTTTATCAGGTTTCACCATTTTACTGAGATTAGATCCATGTATCTTTTTAAACTTTAATGGTGGTACAATTAAATTCTTGTCATCAAGCGGGCTTTTTCTTGATGGCCTAATTTCTTTCCACCATTTGTAAAGTGATTTAATCTCTTTCCATGCCCTTTTATGTAGTTCATCTGCATTCCAGTCCACAATTGTTACTGGTTTCTCTTGCTCAATGAAATCCGTCAATATTTGAAATGCGGCATGTAAAAAAACCTCATCTTTATCATGCCATCCTTTTTCTAATGTCTTTATTTTTATATATTTCATAATAAAAGCTTTTATCTTTTTATTTTATTTCACCAATAATTAACAAATGTTTTCACTCCTTGCTTCGGAAATTCTTCCTCAGTAAGAATCTTACATATTCGCGCGTTCTCTATTTCGATAAAAACATAATGTCTTTTTTGATCTTCAGTTTTGATGTATGTTGTTCCTTTGTGACCATTGGTATATTTTGAACAAATATTGCAAATGTAATCCGTTCGTATCCAATTATTATCATATTCATCTTCAATATCTTCAAGTATATCACCTAAATGATAGACAGCGAGTATTCGAGCTTCATATTTTTGCCATTTTATTTGAATTTCAACGTCTTTGCTTATTTTCCTTTTATCGGGACATAAAAGGTCAGCATATATAGAATTGAACATGCCCATTATTTTTATACTGCTCCCTACAACAAAAAAACACCGCCCATTCAAACCCACATCATTTGAATACAAGCAGTGCCTTCTGAAAAAATTATTAAATATAATTTTTGGATTTTACTCATAAAATCCCTATAAAAAAAGGCTTTATTTCTCTTTTCGCAAAACAGCTTGAAATCCCGCCTGCTCAAAATGCTCATCTGCGGTTAATGCCTCAGTTAATTTATAATCTTGCATAACCACAAATGAAACACAATCAGTTAAACCCCATTCTTTATCTGACCGTTCTTTATAAAACTTAGAAGCACGTCTGTATAATTCATCTGTAAGAGGTATAATCTTAATATTAGTATCGTTTTCCAGCGAAGTTAGTAGTTCAACCGCAGCTTTACGGTATCGTAATTTAGCCAAAGCGTTACCAATTGCTAAAATTACAGCTTGAGTAGTAATAAGTTCAGTTCCATCTACTTCAAGGTTTTCTGCAATTATTTCAGCCCGTAAATGCTATTGGTCTGTTAAGCTTGAGAGCGCGATTGCATATGAAACGTCAAGAAAAACTTTATTTTGCACTACCACCCCCGTAAAGATATTCGTCTAAATCAGCTGACCAATTAACAGGACCTTTTAATTTAAGGGACCTGGCCAGAACGTCTTTTACTATTTGACACATCAACGGTTTCAATCTTTACTTTAACATAGGTGTTTGGTTTCAACTCAAGTGGTTCTTCAAGACATAATACTTTTCCATCAAACATGGCATGCAATATTTTAGTCATTGACATTTCTCCTTATTAAAGCAATTTAAATTCTGTTTTATCGAGATTGTATTTTTTAAGTTTTAAAAAGAAATTTTTCCGATCTATATCTGCTTCCTGCGCGGCCTGGCTAATATTCCCTCTATATTTATTTAACAACTCAATAAAATAATGTCTTTCAAAACTCTCTTTTGCGTCCTTAAATGGAAGCGCAACTGATTCCTGATTCATCATAGAACCGGAATTCTCCGTCTTCAATTCAAACGGAAGATCCGCCGGATTAATAATATTATTGGGACATATCGCCGTTAACCTCTCCATAACATTTTCCAATTCACGAATATTTCCAGGCCAATGATATACCTTCATAACTTCCATTGCCTCAGGTGAAATATTTTGCTTTTCTTTATGGCCCTCACTGCTTATTTTTTTAAGGAAATGCTCGGCCAATAAGGGAATATCATTTTTTCTCATTCTTAGCGGAGAGATATAAATAGGAACAACATTTATACGATAAAACAAATCCTGTCTAAAACGGTTTTTATTAACTTCTTCTTTGAGATCTTTATTGGTGGCCGTCAGTAAACGAATATCCACCGAAACATTATCTACTCCCCCCACCCTTGTAAACTCTTTTTCTTGAAGGACACGCAAAATTTTCGCCTGTGTTAAAAGGCTTAACTCACCAATCTCGTCTAAAAAAAGCGTTCCTTTATGCGCCAGTTCAAACTTACCAAACCGCTGTTTAAAAGCATCTGTAAACGCTCCCTTTTCATGGCCAAAAAGCTCCGACTCAATCAAGGTATCGGGTATAGCCGCGCAATTAACCGCAATAAACGGGCCGCTCGCGCGGGGGCTATAATAATGGATCGCCTTAGCTATTAGCTCTTTACCTGTCCCGCTCTCTCCCTGGACAAGAATAGTCGCTTTAGTCTGGGCTGCTTGTTGGATTAATTTGTTAACATCTTTTATGTCCTTGCTGGTCCCAATAATATCCTCAATTCTATAGGATCGCTTTACTTCAGAACGAAGGTGTTTCACTTCTTCATATAATTCTTTATCTTTTAACGCCTTTTTAACTATCAATTTCAATTCTTCGATATTAAAGGGTTTAACGACATAATCATACGCCCCTGCCTTCATTGCCTTAACGGCGGTATCAACCATTCTGGTGGCTGTAATGACAATAATCGGAAAGCTATGATGCCGCATTTGTTTTATCTTCTCAATGGCATCCAATCCGCTCATCCCAGGCATAATAATATCCAGCAATAGCAAATCAAATTTTTTCTCTTCCAAACAGATAATCGCGTCCTCTCCGCTCGCCGCCATAACAATGTCATACGTATCCTGAAAAACCATACGAAGCGACTCGCGGCTGCTTATTTCATCATCAACTATTAATAATTTCTTTTTCACCCAGCCCTTCCTCCTATAGTTATCACTAATCTAATTATTTACCTAGCCCTTCCTTTTATTCTTAGGAAAGGCTGGGTTCATCTAAAAATCTCCATAAGTTATTGATAATACGTATTCGTTTCTACATTGCGATTATATTGTCATTTCGACCGAAGGGAGAAATCTTTCTATGTAGGGGCGTGATTTATCACGCCCTGATTTTCTGGGCGCAATAAATTGCGCCCCTACAACAGATTCCTCGCTTCGTTCGGAATGACAATGCTTCACTTAATTTTCATTACCTTTTACGTT
>JBDROR010000232.1:0-3874 GCA_043809805.1 bacterium | reverse complement strand
ACCGCCTCGCCCCTACGGGAAAGATTTCTCCCTTCGGTCGAAATGACAATATAATAAATAAGTTACGGGGATTTTTAAATGAATATTTACGCGCTTTCCATTAAAGAATTAAATAAAAAACTTGACAAAAAAGAGTTCTCTTGCAAAGAAATAGTCAAAAGTTATTTGAGCAGAATTCAAGAGGTTGAGCCAAAGGTCAAGGCATTTTTGCATATCAATAAAGACAAAACTTGGGAAAAGGCTGAAGAGATTGACAAAAAAATCGCGTCAGGCGTGAAACTTAAACCGCTTGAAGGAATACCTATTGCTGTTAAAGATAATATGTGTACGGAAGGGATGCCTACCACTTGCGCCTCCAAAATTTTATCTAATTTTAATCCTCCATATTCAGCCGAGGTTATAAAAAAATTGGAAGACGCGGGAATGATTATCATCGGCAAGACCAATATGGACGAGTTCGCTATGGGTTCCTCGACAGAAAATTCCGCATACGGACAGACATGTAATCCATGGAACTTAGCATGTGCTCCTGGCGGGTCAAGCGGCGGAAGCGCCGCCGCAGTAGCGGCAGATGAAGCTCCATTAGCTTTAGGTTCAGATACTGGAGGTTCCATCCGCCAGCCTGCATCATTTTGCGGGGTGGTGGGGTTAAAGCCAACCTATGGTCGTATTTCTCGCTATGGTCTAGTTGCTTTCGCCTCATCTCTTGATCAAATCGGGCCAATTGCGCGAGAAGTTTATGACAGCGCGCTTTTATTTCAGGCAATAGCGGGACATGATCCCAAAGACTCAACATCAGCTGATTTACCTGTCCCAAACATAATGGATTTTCTAAAAAAAAATATTAAAGGTTTACAATTAGGAATTCCCCGTGAATATTTTAATCCTGAAATGGATGTTGAAGTAAAAAATAAGCTATCTGAAGCAATTAAAAAACTTACCGGGTTAGGAGCGATTGTCAAAGAAATTTCGTTACCGCATACAGAATATGCCGTTTCCGTTTATTATTTGATTGCCACATCGGAGGCATCAGCTAATCTGGCGCGATATGACGGTGTTCGTTATGGATTCAGGGCGAATAAGGCTGAAAGCCTTTCAGAGATGTACGGTAAAACACGCGGAGAAGGGTTTGGCGCCGAGGTCAAGCGCCGGATAATGCTTGGAACATACGCGTTAAGCGCGGGATATTATGACGCTTACTATTTGAAAGCGCAAAAGGTAAGAACTTTAATTAAAAGAGATTTTGATGATGCCTTTAAAACCTGCGACGCGATTATTACCCCAACGTCTCCCACACCAGCCTTTAAATTGGGCGAAAAGGTCGAAGACCCTTTACAAATGTATTTATCAGATATTTTTACAATCTCGGCTAATTTGGCAGGGATACCTGGCGTTTCGATTCCGTGCGGGTTCAGCAAAAGTAATCTGCCTATTGGTTTACAGATATTAGGCCGTCCGTTTGATGAAGGAACAATTTTGCAGATAGCATATAATTTTGAGCAAGCGGCGGGTTATCATTTAAGGAAACCGGATGTTTAATATGAACTATGAAACAGTCATCGGATTAGAAGTCCATGCGCAGCTTTTGACAAGAACAAAAATATTTTGTTCTTGCTCCACTGCCTTTGGACAAAAAGAGAATAGTCAGGTTTGCCCGATATGTCTTGGAATGCCAGGCGTCCTGCCTGTTTTGAATAAAAAGGTGATGGAACTGGCAATAAAAACAGCCCTGGCATTAAATTGTCAGGTGCAGCCGGCAATGCATTTTGATAGGAAAAACTATTTTTATCCGGATCTTCCTAAAGGGTATCAGATTTCACAGTTTGATTTTCCTTTGGCTAAAACAGGGTTTCTTGAACTTTATTCGGGAAAGAAAATCGGGATTACACGGGTTCACATGGAAGAGGATGCGGGGAAACTGGTACACCCAGCCCCTTCTGACAAAAGAGAGAGCCTTTTTGACGTCTCCGGTGATAGAAGAGGCTGGGTGCACCCCGCGGCTTTGGAAAACGCGGAATCCAGCATGGTGGATTTGAACAGGGCCGGAGTTCCACTTTTGGAAATAGTCAGCGAGCCTGAGATCAGAAGTCCGGAAGAAGCAAAAGAATATTTAGAGCTTCTCAGGAATACATTGCGCTATATAGAAGTTTGTGATGGAAATATGGAAGAAGGAAGTTTCCGGTGTGATGCGAATGTTTCCATCCGTTTAGAAGGAAGCGAAATTTTTGGGACAAAGGTCGAATTAAAAAACATGAATTCGTTTAAAAATGTGCAGTTGGCCCTGGGATATGAAGTAGAAAGGCAAAAAAAGATATTATCTGAACCCTCTCGGGAAGACGGGAAAATAGTTCAGGAAACAAGATTATGGAGTGTTGATAAAGGTGTAACTATTTCAATGAGGAGTAAAGAAGAATCGCATGATTACCGTTATTTTCCTGAGCCGGATCTGGCCCCTTTTTCGCCAAAATCGGATTGGGTTAAAAAAATATTGATGACTTTACCCGAATTGCCGTTTGCGCGGGAAAAAAGATTTATTTCACAATATAGCCTTACGCCAAACGATGCACGGACATTTATAAATGAAAAAGACCTGGCCGATTATTTTGAAGAATGTGTAAAATTATGTCCTCAACCCAAAATAATAAGCAATTGGATTTTGAACGAGCTTTTGGCTAAACTTAAAGAGAAAAATGTTTCAATTAAGGAATGCCCCATTAAACCGGTCAATCTCAGAGAAATAATAGAATTAATAGATAAAGGAGCAATTAGCGGAAAGATTGCAAAAACGGTGTTTGAGGAAATGTTTCAGACCGGAGAATCAGCAGGCGTAATTGTCAAAAAGAAAGCATTGACACAAATTGTTAACAAGGATGAAATAAACTTACTTATAGATTCTGTCATAAAACAGCAAGCAGAGGCAGTTGCATCTTACAAAAATGGCAAGGAAAAGACTTTCGGTTTTTTAGTCGGCGAGATAATGAAAATCTCCAAAGGCAAGGCTAATCCAAAATTAGTAAATGAGCTTCTGAAGGAAAAATTGCGGAGTATTTAAAGAGATAAAAAATGAACCACAGAGATCACAGAGAAAAGCTAAAAATTGCTCCGTGTTCTCAAAAAAAATTTTCTTAGTATATAAAGGTTTCTCTGTATTCTCTGTGGTTAATACTGATAATTTAGAGAACACAGAGGAAGAAGGATTTCTCTGTGTTCTCTGTGGTTAAGAGAGGAATATCTTTATGAAAATTCTTGTAGTGGATGATAACGAGATGATGTTAAATCTTGTTTCAGATGTCCTTAGAAACGACGGATATTCTGTTGTTTCGACTAATGCCGCGTTTGACGCGTTGGAAAAATTGAGGCAGGAAGAATATGATCTTTTGATCACTGATATCAAAATGCCTCATATGAGCGGATTAGAGATTATTAAACAGTTACAGCAAATTTCTCCACACACAAAAGCAATTGTAATGACCGGTTTTGGAGGTTTAGAAACAACCCAGGATGCCATCAAGCAAGGGGTATACGATTATCTTTTAAAACCTTTTGACAATAACACATTGCGTTTAGCGGTAAAAGACGCGATTAAAAGAAAAAATAATGAAGAAGAAACTGCCCGTTTGAAAGAACTGGTTGGTCTTTTTCAAGTCAGCAAATTTATAACATCAAGCTTTACACCAAAAAAACTTCTTGAATTAATCCTTTCTTCTGTTATTAAACAGCTAAACGCGAGCCAGGGTTCAATAATGCTCTTAGACCAGGCAACAGAAACTCTGACTATAGCTGCCTCGGTAGGGTTGGATGAAGAAATTGCAAAAAATACTAAAATAAAAATAGGAGAAGGGATTGCCGGCCGGGTGGTTAAAGAGGGAACACC
>JBDROR010000231.1:0-10332 GCA_043809805.1 bacterium | reverse complement strand
CCCCTTTTACAAAGGGGGAAAACAAAATTTGCCAAACTCGAGTTGGTTATGTATGAAATTACTATAAAGACAAATTTTTCCGCGGCGCATTATCTTAAGGGTTATGAAGGGAAATGCAGCAGTTTGCACGGCCATAATTGGATGGTTGAGATTTCAGTTCTTGCGGAGAAAATTGATAGTTTGGGAATGGGGATCGATTTTTATATATTAAAGGGAGAATCTGAAAAGATACTAAAAGAATTGGATCATAAAAACTTGAATGATATTCCGTATTTTAAAGAAGAGAATCCAAGCTCAGAGAATATTGCCCGTTTTATTTACCAGAATATTAAAACTAATCTTCATGAGAAAAAAGTGAAAATCAGTTGGGTTAAGGTTTCGGAGACATTAAATAATTCGGTGACATACTGGGAATGATAAGTTAGTTGTCAGTTTTCAGTTGTCAGTTGTTGGATTTTCATCTGACGACTAACAACTAACAACTGACAACTTATTAGAAAGGGGGTGCTAAAATAATGAAAATAATACCATTAGGAGATAGAATATTAGTTAAACGGCTTGAAGCCGAAGAGAAGACTAAAGGGGGAATTATATTACCTGAAACAGCTAAAGAAAAACCACAGGAAGGTAAAATTGAAGCTATCGGGACAGGTAAAATTAATGAGGATGGTAAGGTTATACCTTTATCTTTAAAGAAAGGTGACCGTATTATCTTTACTTCTTATGCTGGAACAGAAGTGAAAAGCGCAGGAGAAGATTACCTCCTTATGAGAGAGGATGATGTTTTGGCAAAAGTGGAATAGTTTTTATGGTAAAATATTTTGAAAGGAGATGAAGTAAATGGCAAAGCAAATAGCATATGAGGAAGAGGCGCGTCGTTATATTTTGAATGGAGTGGCTAAGTTGTCCAGAGCAGTCAAGGTAACGCTTGGCCCAAAGGGCAGAAATGTGGCTATTGACAAGAAATTTGGCGCGCCTACTATTACAAAAGACGGTGTAACAGTAGCAAAAGAAGTTGATTTAAACGATTCATACGAGAATATGGGCGCGCGGATGGTTCGGGAGGTAGCTTCAAAAACCAGTGATATTGCTGGTGATGGAACTACAACAGCTACAGTATTAGCTGAATCCATTTACCGAGAGGGTTTGAAGAATGTTACTGCCGGATCGAATCCGATGGCTCTAAAACGCGGGATTGAGAAGACGGTTGAAGAAGTAATAAAGGAGCTGAAAAGTTTAAGCAAGCCTGTTAAAGAAAACAAAGAAATAGCTCAGATTGCCACTATATCCGCTAATGGGGATAAAACTATTGGCGGGACGATTGCCGATGCTATGGAAAAAGTTGGTAAGGATGGAACTATTACCGTGGAAGAGGCAAAAGGAATTGAGACCACGTTAGATGTTGTAGAGGGAATGCAGTTTGACCGCGGGTATTTATCGCCTTATTTTGTTACGGATGCTGAGAGAATGGAAGCGGTTCTTGAAAACGCGTTTGTTCTGATCTATGAGAAAAAGATATCTGTAATGAAGGATATGGTGCCCTTATTGGAAGCTGTTGCGCGTGCAGGCAGGCCTTTAGTGATTATGGCCGAAGAGGTTGAAGGTGAGGCGTTAGCTGCATTGGTAGTTAATAATTTGCGCGGAGTTTTAAAGTGCTGTGCCGTAAAGGCGCCAGGCTATGGTGACAGGCGTAAAGCAATGTTAGAGGATATTGCTATTCTTACGGGAGGAAAATGTATCTCCGAAGAGATGGGAATCAAATTGGAAAACATTAAGATTGAGGACCTTGGAAAGGCAAAGAGAATTGTAATCGAAAAAGAGAATACTACTCTTATAGAAGGTGAAGGCGCTACTTCAGCTATTCAGGGAAGAATTCAGCAGATAAGAAGGCAAATTGAAGAGACTACCTCTGACTATGATCGAGAGAAACTGCAAGAAAGGCTTGCTAAATTAGCAGGCGGTGTTGCGGTTATACATGTCGGAGCGGCTACTGAGACTGAGATGAAAGAGAAGAAGGCAAGAGTTGAAGATGCCCTTCATGCCACACGCGCGGCTGTTGAAGAAGGTATAGTTCCGGGCGGCGGTGTAGCCTTGATTCGGTGTATCCCCGCATTAGAGAAAATGCGTTTACACGGTGATGAAAATATAGGCGTTCAGATAATAAAGAGAACTTTGGAAGAGCCTTTACGTCAATTGGTTCAGAATGCCGGATTAGAAGGTTCTGTCATTGTTCAAAAGATCAAGGATGAGAAGAAAAATATAGGTTTTGATGTTGAAAATGCGAAATATACCGACATGTTGGAAGCAGGAATAATTGATCCTACAAAGGTTACACGGGTAGCGATCCAGAACGCGGCAAGTATTGCGGCGTTACTTTTAACTACCGAGGCTTTGATAACCGATATACCTGAGAAGGAAAAACCAGCAATGGGTGGTGGTATGCCCCCGGGTGGAGGAATGATGCCTCCTGGTGGTTATGGTGATATGTATTAAAAATAAGCAGAAAACCCAATCTATGGGACTTATTTAGGTTCAAGTGAAGGGGGTATATTATGAAAATGGTGTTGGGTGATGTAAAAAGGTTATATCCTTTAAAGGAGAACAGGTATAAATTAGTGGGTTTGTTGATTGCGCATATAAGGAATATTGTGCGTGAATCTAATAAAGTTGACCCTCTGGAGAGTAAGTCATTTGATCCTGATTGTCCGACATTGTTGGATGATCCGGTTGAATTGGCTGTTGGAGATTATTTGGATGGGAAAATTGGGTGAAAATTATTGAAATATATAAAAGTTTGCAAGGTGAATCGTATTTTAGCGGTTTGCCTTGCATTTTTATTAGGACGGCCGGATGTAATCTCAGATGTTCTTATTGTGATACGAAATACGCGTACAAGCCAGGCAAAATCTTTTCCATTCCGGTTATCTTGTCTAAAATCAAAAAATACAAAATAAAATTAGTGGAAATAACAGGCGGCGAGCCTTTGCTGCAGGATGATCTTAATTTTTTAACAGATAGATTATTAAAAGACGGTTATTCCGTCCTTATTGAGACCAATGGCAGTTTGGATATAAATTTGTTATCAAAAAAAGTAACGAAGATTATGGATATTAAATGTCCGGGCAGTAAAATGGATGGAGAAAACCGCTGGGGAAATATCAATTATTTAACTAAAAATGACGAGGTTAAATTTGTTATTAGTGATAAATTTGATTATAATTGGGCCAAACGAAAAATGAAAGATTATTCTTTGTGTGAAAAAACTAAAATTAGTTTTTCTCCGGCATCGGAATCGCTTCCACCTAAAAAATTGGCTGATTGGATTTTAAAAGATGAATTAAATGTCAGGTTCCAAATTCAGCTTCATAAAATATTGGGTAAAAGATGACTAAAAAAACAAAAAGGGAGTCTGCTATAATTTTAGTAAGCGGCGGAATGGACAGCGCGGTTACCGCGGCAATAGCTATAAAAAAATTTACCCCGATTTTTTTGCATTTTAATTATGGGCAGAGAACCGTTAAAAAGGAATTATTGTCATTCAATAAATTAAAAAAGTATTTTAATGTCCAACAAAGTGAGACAATTGATATCCCGTATTTAAAAGAACTTTGCTCGTCGAGCCTTTTGGAAAATGAAGATCCCTCTATTTTTCCCGTAGCACATACTTCACAAATTCCTTCAACTTATGTTCCATTTAGAAATACCCAATTGCTAGCCATTGCCGTATCATGGGCGGAGAGTTTAGGCGTCCATCATATTTTTTATGGCGCAAACCATGTTGATTCGTCAGGATATCCGGATTGCCGCTTAAATTATTTAAAGGCGTTTAATAAGTTGATTGAACTTGGTACTAAACCGGAGAGTAAAATAAAAATAGACGCGCCGCTTATAAAAATGAAAAAAGATGGAATTGTCAAATTGGGAATAAAGTTGAATGTTCCGTTCCAGCACACATGGTCATGCTATAAAAATAGCAAACTTGCATGCGGCCGTTGTGACAGCTGCAGACTCAGATTAAAGGGTTTCCAAGTGGCAGGTGTTTCAGATTTAATCAAATATGAAAAAACGTGCATGCCCACAGCAATTGGCATAAAGAAGAAGAAAAATTAAGTAAAACATTGTCATTCCGAGCGGGAGCGAGGAATCTGTTGTAGGGGCGCAATTTATTGCGCCCAGAAATCAGGGCGTGATAAATCACGCCCCTACGGAAGAAAGATTTCTCCCTTCGGTTGAAATGACAATACAATTTGGCCGAAATTATTTCGCCCGTTCTATATATTTTCCAGTCCGTGTGTCGACTTTTATGATTTCCCCTTCTTTTATAAAGAAAGGGACGCTTACAGTTATTCCCGTTTCCAATTTTGCCGGCTTCCCGCTGCCTGACACAGTATCGCCTTTAAATGTCGGATCAGTGCCGGTTATTTTTAATGCGACTGAGGTCGGAAGGTTGATTCCTATGGGATTCCCGTCAAATAAAAGAATTTTTACAGTGAGATTTTCTGTGAGGAATTTCCACGCATTACCGGTTTGTTCTTTTCTTAATTCAATTTGTTCAAAAGTTTCATTGCACATAAAGGTGTAAGTTTCCCCCAATTTGTATAAAAACTGTACTTCTTTTTCTTCATAATCGGGTTCTTTGAATTTTTCACCGGCTTGAAATGTTCTTTCGATTACGCTTCCATCCATCATATTTTTTAATTTTGTCCAAACAACCGCCTTGCGCATCGCGGTTTTATTGTGCTGGAAATCAACAATTTCATAGAGTTTACTGTCAAGGCTCAGCTTCATTCCTTTGAAAAAATCAGCAGTATCAATCATACCGTTTCTCCCCAAATTTTGCTATAAAATCCCCCTAAATCCCCCTTTTACAAAGGGGGAATAAAAGGGGGATTTAAATTAAGCATGTATTATAAATCTTTTCCTCAAAATGTCAATGATTTGTTATAATAAAACACTATGTCGAATTTCCACTATAAAGTTGGGACAAAAGAAGGGAAAATTATTACAGGTGTCAAAGCTTCCGAAAGTGAACTTAAACTTCGGCAGGAAATGGAAAGTAAAGGGCTGTATGTTTTTGCGATAACAAAAAAAAGAAGTGGATGGAGCGGGGGTATAAAATTGTATGAGGTTCTGCTTTTTATTCAGGAACTGTCTGTCCTTTTAAAAGCAGGATTAACAATGACCCATAGTTTGACTATTCTGGAAGAAAAGGTTGAGAATGTGTCTTTTCAGCGTGTTATCTCTGACATTAAAAAAAAGGTGGAGGGGGGGGGAGCGCTTTCAGACGCGTTAAACACTTATCCCGATATATTCTCAAGCATGTTTGTTTCAGCGATAAAAGTCGGTGAGACAAGCGGCAATCTGGTCCATATTCTGGAAGGGCAATCCGCTTATTTAAAAAAGGTAATATCATTGCGGCGGACGGTAATCTCAGCTTTAATTTATCCTTTAATCCTTTTAGTTATTTCTATATCGGTTGTGATTATTCTTTTGGCATTTGTTGTCCCCACTTTTTCCAGATTATATGAAGATATGCATAAAACGCTGCCCGCGGCCACGGTTTTTTTATTATCCATCAGCAATTTTGTTAAAAATTATTTTTCAATTTTGGTTATATCCATTTTTCCCATAGGTTACGCTTTAGTCCTTTGGTATCGGACTGAAAATGGGAGGTTAATCGCTGATAGATTTAAATTGAAAATACCCCTTGTCGGTAAAATTCTCACTAAATATTCTCTCTCCCAATTAACAAAAATGCTTGCCACGGCCTTGCGCGGCGGTATTCCTTTAATTACTTCATTAAGGGTTGCGGGTGGAACACTGGAAAATAAATATCTCAGTTTTTGCATAAAGGAAATCATCCCCAAAATAGAAGGCGGGATAGGGTTTGCGGAGTCCATGGAAGGAATAACCATAGTGCCGAACATGACTGTTGAAATGATTGCTGTAGGCGAGGCTACAGGGTCGCTGGAGGATATGCTGGAAAATGTCTCTAATTTTTACGATGAAGAGATTGATATGTATTTAGCCTCTTTTACCGCGTTAATAGAACCTTTTATGATACTTTTTATGGGATTATTGGTTGGAGGGATCGTTATTACGATGTACTTGCCTATATTTCAGATGGCGAGCGGATTCTGAAGAAGTTGTCAGTTATTAGTTGTCAGTTGTCAGTAAAAAATATGTTCCCTTCTGACAACTGAAAACTGAAAACTAATGACTATATTTAATGCCTTTGTTGACTTCATCTGGCCGCCTAAGTGCCTAATTTGCGATAATAGTTTGGAGAACGGTGAAAAATTTATATGCGACGAGTGCGAGAAAGCCGTTATTTTATTTTCTCCAGTAGATTCCCGCTTTCGCAGAAATGATGCGTTTAGCCGTAAATTTATAATTGGAAGTTATGAAAATAGCCTGCGCGAGGCGATACATCAGTTTAAGTATAATAAAAGAATTGCATTGAGGAAATATTTTTCGGTTTTAATTAATGATTATATCGAAAGAAATAATGTTTTGGATAAAGTTGATATTATTATCCCTGTTCCCTTATTTCCAACAAAAAAAAGAGAACGCGGTTTTAATCAATCGGAACTTCTGGCAAATGAGATTGATAAAAAATGGAATTTAGCTGTTTCGTCGAAAAATCTTTATCGAGCCAGGCATACTGAGCCGCAGAATAAATTAAATTATAGCCAACGCAAAAGAAATATTAAAGGTGCATTTAGACTTAAAAATAAAAATTCTGTTAAAGGAAAGAGTGTCCTCCTTGTAGATGATATTGTTACAACAGGCGCGACGGTTAATGAGTGCAGTAAGGTTTTAAAAAAAGATGGAAAAGTGAAAAATGTTTTGGTTCTTTCATTGGCGGGGAAATGAAGTTGATTCTAAATTCCCATGTAATAGCAATATTAAAATGTCCTATTCTACCAAAGTAGAAATGTCCCCATCTAATTTAGCTTGACACCTTTTTGTTGGGTTTCGTCCAAACCCCGAAGGGGTATAATATCATAGCGATGGGTGCAGCCCATCGATGGATACAACAATAAACAAAAACGCCCTGAAAGGGCGTAATAAATATGGGATTAATTTATATCGCCCTTTCAGGGCTTTTATATTTCACGGGATCTATTTCACAGGGCTTTGCCCTGTGCTGTCATATCATGCCCTTTCAGGGCAAACACTCTGCAAAATAGGACTGCTAATACATTGATTCTAAATTCCCGTTGATAATAGTGACAGGTTATGGTAAAATCCGCAAATGATGAAAATTGGAATAATCGGCGCGGGCAGTTTAACGGCGGAAGAGTTATTAAAGATATTGCTCAGACATAAAGATGTAGAAATTAAGGTGTTACATTCAGAGACATATCAGGGGAAAACGGTAGTTTCCGTCTGGCCGGCATTTAAAAATTTAACAAATCTTTCTTTTGGCGTGCCGTCGTTGCAAGAGATCAAAGAAGGGTGCGATTGTGTTTTTATAACACGACCGCATGGAAAGGCAAGTGAAGTTGTAAAAGAATTAAATTCTTCGAAAATAAAAGTTATTGATTTAAGCGCGGATTTTCGTTTGCCTGAATTATCCTATTATAAAAAATGGTATCCGGGGATTAGCCATAACGCTCCGGATTTATTATCGAAAGCTGTCTATGGTTTGCCGGAACTTTATCGGGATAAAATAAAAAAGAGCAATTTGACAGCCAATCCAGGTTGTTACCCAACGGTAGTAATTTTGTCTTTGGCGCCTTTAATTAAAAATAATATTATAAAAGAACAGATAGTGGTTAACGCCTTTTCCGGGGTTTCAGGCGCGGGCCGGATACATAAAGAGAATTGTAATCTTTTTACGGATATTTATCGGAATTTAAAGGTTTACAAACCGGGAACACATCAGCATACTCCTGAAATGGAGCTTGCGCTTGGGGAATTAGCTCAAGAAGAGGTCAAAGTAACTTTTATTCCATGCCTCGTTCCCGTTGATCGGGGTATTTTGGCAATAAGTTCGCATCATTTGGATAAAAAATTAACAAAGAAAGACATTATTAAAATTTATCAGGAATTTTACAATAATGAACCATTTATCAGAATTTGTGAAAGCGGATATCCGAATATATTGGATGTTTTAGGAACAAATTTTTGTGATATAGGGTTTGAAATTGATGCAAGAAACAATGTTTTGATGGTTGCGTCAACCATAGATAACATTGTTAAAGGCGCCTCCGGCCAGGCTGTCCAGAATATGAATCTGATGTTTGGATTTAATGAGACAGAAGGATTAATGGAAATCCCCCTATTTCCCCCTTTGAAAAAGGGGGATTAAAAGGGGGATTTATAGAGGTGCGAAGAAATTTGTTTACTATCGTCAGCAAAAGCGCTAAAAAGACTGAAGCGATTGGCAGAAAAATTTCTTCTTTCTTATGTCCGGGTGATGTTGTTTGTCTTATCGGGGAATTGGGAGCTGGGAAGACCTGTTTCTCAAGAGGATTGATCAGCGGACTTGGCGCGGCGAATAAATATATTGGAAGTCCCACCTTTACGATCATCAATGAATATCAAGGTAAGTTTCCCATCTATCATTTTGATTTATACCGTTTAACAAATGAAACTGAGTTAGAGGTGTTAGGCTTTGAGGAATATTTTTACGGTAGTGGAGTAACTATCATTGAATGGGCGGACAAGATGAAAAAGCTTTTGCCAAATGACCGGCTTGAGATATATTTTTCCCATATAAACGAAACCACCCGCCGTATTGTTTTTAAACCAAAAGGTAATTTGTTAAAAGAACCTTATGGCTATAATAAAAAGAAAAAAAGATAGCAAATATTACATAGGTTATAGTTACTATAGTGCTAATTGTTGATCTTTCCATCAGCTCTCTCTATTTTTATTTATTTTTAATTTTTTGTCAACATTCAAACTCACCTGCCTTTGAGCGCGCCGATTTCGGCGCGGGAAAAGGTCAGGTGCAGTGCGTTGTTAGGTGTTAATTTTTATTTTCACTATTATTTTCTATTGCAGACTGTATTGTTTGCAAATCTTTTAAGTTGACGCTGTCTTGATTAGTCTTCCACCAATTTTTTACTGGTAAAAAGTTAAGTACATCCGTGTTTTTAAATCCAGTTACTCTTTCAAAACTCTTTACAGCTTTAGCTCTTACTTCTAAATTTTTATCATTTTGAATGGCATTTAAAAGTGTTTCGGGAACTTGTTTTTCTTTTCTTGATTTTAATATCTCTATTGCGCGGGCACGAACTCGCCAATCAGTGTTGTTGTTTAAATTCCCTATAAGAGCTTCCGTGGGAATCTCCGTATCCTTGAAAACTTTTCCTGTTCTCTTATCTGTATATGTAATTTCAACCCCTTTTATACGGGTTGTATTGAGAAAGGCAAGCTTTACCCTGTAAATTTCAGAGAGAGCAACAAGTTTTAAATCTTCATCCAATGTTGATTCGTATATACTTTCTAATTTGTCAAAAGATTGAGCATCTGCCTCCGCAATAGCCTTGTCACTCAAACGTAATAGCATATTTCTGTTTTTTAAATATTCCACTTCTTTGGATAATCTTGTTAATTCCGTATCATATTTATCCTTAAACTGTTGCAAATTTGTTTCAAAGGACTTGATTTTTTGATTAATTGTTGCTGTCGCTTTTTGGATGGCAGGATTTAAGTTCGTTTCAATGATTGCTTTAGCTTGATTCTCGGCAACGCTGTTAAATGTTTGGGCTATCTGTGGTTCAGCAAACTTAAATGTGATTGTATCAGTGATGAATTCTTCCGATTTATTTACAACATTGGTATATATTTGAAACAAAGCATATAATGTTAATATACTAATTCCACCAATTGTCCATCCGATATGTTTACCACACCATTTTTTTATATCGGATTTTATGTCTAAAATTATTTTTGTTTTATCTTGTTTAAGTTGTTCAATGTTATCCGTTATGCCCGAGAGTTCTTTTTTAAAATTTTCTATTTTTTTATCTTCCATAATTTATTTTTCATCTAACAATTAATATACGAAGTTCGTAATCGCCGCGAAAATTTGAATTTACTGTGGTAATTTTAAATCAGTATTTTAGCTAAGTTAATAAAAATAAGTAAATTGAATTAACAGATATTTCGTAAAACCTATACAATACCAGTAAATACGAACTTCGCTTTTTATGGCAATGTTGTCATGTAGGTTTCTATTGAGCTCCTTGTATTTTGTCTAAAAATATTGTATAATACCCTTGTGTTTTATACTATATTAGTTTAAAATAGGGGGCAATATGAAAAGAGATATTGAAAAGGAGCTGTGCCATTGGAAAGAACAAAAAGACAGACTGC
>JBDROR010000230.1:0-2144 GCA_043809805.1 bacterium | reverse complement strand
AAAAACAAATGAGAATTTTTCAAGTTATTAAAGCCGCAACAAATTCAAGTGTGCCGGGAAATCAAACCTGGTATCGCAATTTGTATGAGCCGTTAATTGATATGGGATGCGAAGTTTTTTTATTCCCGGCTAATGACGGATGGGAGGCAATGTATCGTAAAGACAAACAACTGAAGGCTAAATTTAGTCAGAGATTGATTGATACGTTTATAAAGGAACACGAGAAAGCTCCTTTTGATGTTTTCTTTTCATATATTATGGACGGAATAGTTGAGCCGGCCATTATGGATGAAATTAAAAAAAAAGGTGCGATTACCTGTAATTTTTCTTGCAATAACATGCATCAGTTTCATCTGGTTGCTGAGATTGCGCCATATTTTGATTACAACCTGCATTCCGAAAAAGAGGCGCGCGGAAAATTCTTGGACATAGGAGCTACGCCTTTGTGGTGGCCGATGGCGTCAAATCCTAAATATTTTAAACCGGACAGGAGTTCGATGCGAGATATTGATGTTTCATTTGTTGGCGCGAATTATGCTTTGAGAGGGAAATATTTGCATCATTTACTGGAGAATAAAATAGATGTTCATGCGTTTGGGCCGGGATGGAAATGTGGAGCCTCCAGCAGTCTTAAGTCTTGGGCAAAACATTACCTATATCTTTCAAAACTCCTATTTTCTTTTTCTAGGGGAAAACAGGCTTTTTGGGCTGGTCTATTGGCAGAACATGATTTTATCAGAAAATTGAGTTACACATATCAGGATAATTTCCATGAGGCTGTTACGGATACCGAACTTATAGCTATGTATAGCCGGAGTCACATAAGCCTGGGTTTTCTTGAAGTACAAGATAAACATGACCCAAGTAATGTGATAACCAGGCATTTGCATCTACGGGACTTTGAAGCTCCGATGTGCGGAGCGTTATATTGTACCGGTTATCTTGAAGAATTAACGGAGATGTTTGACCCAGATAAAGAAGTGATTGTTTACGCTAATCAGTATGAGTTATTAGACAAAGTTAGATATTATTTAGGGAACCCCGACGAGGCTGAAAAAATACGTTGGGCGGGATACAGGCGGGCGTTAGAAGAGCACACTTATCACAAAAGGTTCAGAAAATTGTTTTTAGAAACAGGAATGGTAAAATGAATGAAACATCTCCGATGGTTAGTGTTGTTATCCCGGCATTTAATGCCGAAAAATATATTTCGGAAACTTTAGATAGTGTATTTTCTCAAACATTCAAGAATTTCGAAGTTATTGTTGTGGACGATGGGTCGACAGATAACACGGGTGAAGTGGTGAAATTGTATAACCGTGAAGTCAAGTATATATATAAAAAAAATGGAGGGTCGGCGACAGCGCGCAATGTTGGAATTAAGGCGGCAAGAGGCGAATATGTTGCTTTCTTAGACGCAGATGATTTATGGATAGAAAATAAGTTGGAGGAACAGTTAAAAGTATTAGAGAATAACACTGATTTGGTCTGGACATATACAAATGTGGTTATGTTTGGCGAAGAAAATAAAAACATATTATATCGGCCACGAACTGCGAGAAAATTTCTAAACGGGGATATTTTACAACATTTGCTGTTAGAAGATTTCATTCCGTCACCGACGCCGATACTGAAAAGAAGTGTGTTTGACGAAATAGGATATTTTGATGAAACTCTTATGCGGTCGGAAGATTGGGATTTATGGATTCGAATCGCAGAAAAGCATCCTGTTTATTACACGAAATATCCATTAGCGATGTACCGGAGTCATCCGTTCAATAAGAGCTCGATTAGCGATTTACAAGTTACTTTGAAAAACAGAGTTCGGATTATTGAAAATGCTGTTAAGCGGGCTCCTGAGAGGTTGTTGAATCTGAAAGCAAAGGCTCTGGCGAATGTTTTTTTTGGTATTGGAAAGTTTATGCTGAAACGGGGGGATCATTCTGGGGCGAGGGGAATGTTTTTTGAGGCGATGTGTAAGAATATATGGGATGCTAAATTTTTCGGATATTGGACAGGGACTTTTTTCTCGAGAAAATTTTTAAAACAAATTATTGAATTGCGAAAAGCGATCAAAAATACAATGACATAAGGCAAAAAATGATTGGATTTTACTTAATTATTATCAGTTTGGGGATTGTAAT
>JBDROR010000229.1:0-3075 GCA_043809805.1 bacterium | reverse complement strand
TTACTATTTTTCTCACTAATTCAGAATGAGGAATAATCATTTCTCCTTCTTTAGTTTTAACCTTTGTAGTTATAAAATTTAAATCATAATTCAAAAGTTTACTTAATCTATCGCCAATCAAACAGTTATAAAGCAAATATGGATTTTTCGAAATAAAAACTAAGACAAAACAAAGAAATATTTGCTTTTATTTAAGCTATATTGGAAAAATACATATTTTCAGACAAATGGTAGAAAGAAACTAAATCTTTAGGTTTTTCTGAGCGCGGTTCAATAACTATTCTCACCGCATCGTTTACAACCGAAATTAATCCAATATTGTTTTCTATCAACAATCTATTATCGACATTATTAATATATATTTCAGGAACAGCGAGATAACTTTTATGGGAAAAACATTTATAACGCATTGCCTGATAAAATCCATCTCTCCATTTTTTTAGCTTAGCTTCTATAGATATTATGTTTTTAAATGCCGACCTATATAACTTTTTTACAATACAATACCCATCTTTTTCTATAACAAAATTGTTCTGTGCCAATTTTTGAACAAGACTTACCAATGTTTGCCTGTTTAGATTTTGTATGCTCATCAAATCATCAACACATATTTTTTCCCCTAATTTATTAAAAAAAGTAATTAGATAGTACATTTCCGCATAATTTTGAATAGAAATCTCTAGTTTTTTATTGTTAAAAACGGCAAATGTCAAATCGGATATACCATTGCCCGAGTTGAATTCTCGTATACATTTAACACTTTTATATCTTCTTCCGATTTTCTCTTCTATAACCGGCAACATGTCTTTTTCGAATCTAAACATTTTGCCCTCCAATTTTAGAAAATACATTTTTCCAGCGTTCAAGATGGCTATAATCGCTTGGTTTAAATACAGCCGGTAATTTTTTATAATTAGTTATGGCTTTTTTGACGCGCGAAAGAAAATAATCAATACGCTTTGTTGAATCAATGGCTCTTATATTGTCTACTTCTTGATGAATTAATTCAAGGAAATGTAGTTTTGTATTTTGAGACTTGATTAAATCAGGCACGGTCTTTCCCTTACAATATCTACATCCACAAGTTCCAATAATTTGCACTATTTGTTGTAACCTTATAGGATCTTTTCGTGTAATTGCAATCGTTCCTAGTAATTCAGGGAAATAATAACGCTCATACATATTGTACGCCTCAGTCGCCTCTTTGTATAAATCCTCATAAAAACTCTCAAATCTTGCGGCTCCGGAAGTAAAACCTGCAATACCAGCGCAAACTAAACCTAAACCCAATGTATCCAATCTCCCTGCTATAACAGGCTTTTTTGTGTATTTTTGCAGCTCTAAAAGGGTTGTAATATAATGGTATAATGTTACTTCTGTTGTTTCTTTGCTAATCCCATCGGCATAAATGATAAACCCATCACATCCCATAGACGCATAAGTATTTAGTAGTTCGCTTTTATATTGGGAGTCTGTCAGACTTACGGCATTAATGCAAATGCCCGCATAAAGCGGTTTGTCTTGAAAAGTAGAACTATTGTTTCTGTAGTCTATGGCCTCCTTCAAAAGCTTCACATCTAAATCAAACCACTCCGCAACAGGATTCCTTTTTGCGGTTGGCACCATATTTGTATTATGCGAATAATGATACGATGAAGTTAAAATATCCGCCTTTAATTTTACTTGTTCATCTATAACAGTTTTTACATATTCTTTTTGCTTTTTATACGAAGACAAATATCCCGGTGTGATAATAGTGTAATCCTTAGGACAATATGGCAACTGGCACAAGCCTTTAACATCAGTATACGTATCATAAGCTAAACGAATCGTTGCCGGATCAAAAAGAGCCGTAACTCCATCTTTTTGAGAAATCCCCAATAATCCCTTTTGTTGGAATTGATGGTTTACTGGAAAATTTATATACAGTTTTCGTTCAGGATGATCTTTTATAAAATTTTCAAGCGCCGATTTTTCATTATATGTTCGCAAAATAAACCGTGGAGATAAATCCAAACTCACTTGTTGCGATACATCCTTAGGGCTTAATTCAAACAAGATATCATCGATAGTTGTGTATCGTTTATAAGGTTCCTTCTCTAACAATTTTAAAATAATATTTTCGTGTCTATTCCCAATCCCTCTATTCCATTTGCGTGGAGGGGTAGGCGGTTCATTCTTGATCTTATCAATTAATTCAGGAACCAAGATAGCATTAAACGGCCGTTGTCCTGTCAACATCTCATAGAAAATCATCCCTGCTGAATAAAAATCACTTCTATAATCAATATGTTTGCTGTCCGTAATTTGCTCTGGAGACATATAAGCAAACGTTCCTAAAATATTTCCTGTGCTGGTAATGCTTGTATAATCTATGAGTTTCGCTAATCCATAGTCCAATATTTTTATGTCACCATTGCTTTGAATAATAATATTTTCAGGTTTAAGATCTCTATGAATAATATTTTTACCATGCAAAGCTCTTAATCCCTCTAACACGTTACGAAAAATATTCTCTGCGTTTACAATCGTTCCTTTTTTAATCTCTTTCCGCAACGTTTCCCCCTTAACATACTCCATTACCAGAAAAATCTGCGGAACGTTCAAAACTTCTTCATAAAAATGCTCTATATAATCAACTAAAAATTTATGTCTAACCTTTTGCATTACCGTAATTTCTCGTGTAATACGATTATCATCTCCTTTTCTAAATTCACTCAAAATATACGCTTCACGAAAAATTTTGATAGCAAAATCTTGGCCATTTTTTTCTGCTCGATAGACCGACCCAAAGCCCCCTTCTCCCAGGAAAGCAATAATTTTATATCCGTTTATTTTCTTATTTAGAAGTTCCATAATAACCCCTTTACGCAAAACATTTTTTTAATCTAACCCATCATTATATAAACTAATTACCTACATGCTTTTCAAGAATACCTTCTAAATCACTCGGATGTTTCGACACCGCCCATGCCCATTTGCCAAAACCTCCATGCGCATTTATAGCACACACCCATTCCTTAAGAAAATCACATTTGATTTTATTGCGGTCGTCATCTTTGCCTTTTGTTTCCA
>JBDROR010000228.1:0-18757 GCA_043809805.1 bacterium | reverse complement strand
TACATACATTTAAATCCGTACAGGGCGGGGATAGTAAAGAGTTTGGAAGAACTTGATAAATATAACTGGAGCGGGCATTCCGCATTAATAGGCAAGGTCGAAAGAAAATGGCAAAATACGGAAGAAGTATTATCACGATTCGGGAAATATAAAAATAGAGCGAGATTAGGTTATAGACGATTTATAGAAGAAGGCAAAAGTTTGGGAATGCAGCCGGAATTAATAGGCGGCGGATTAATAAGAAGTGCGGGTGGATGGTTCGAGGTGTTGGCGTTAAAGCGTAAAAAGCTCCAGATGGCTTCGGATACAAGGATTTTGGGGAGCAGCGATTTTGTGGAAGAAATATTAAAAGAAGCGGAAAAGAAAGAACTTGCAACGTTAAGATTCAAAAACAGAAAAATTGGTATTAAAGAACTTTGTGAAAAGACGGTTGAAATTTTTAAAATAGAAATGACGGAATTAACTTCTGGTAGTTGCCGTGGCGCAGCGCGAAACGCGAGAAAAGAGGTAGCTCAAATAGCGGTAAAAAAATTAGGATTAAGTGGAGCGGAAGTTGCGCGATATTTGGGCGTGACGGCATCGTGCATAAATAGAATTGTGGGACAAGGAGAAATAGGTTTGGAGGGGGAAATAATTTTAAGAGGTCTTAACGGGTGAAAGGCAATGCACTGTCTGCACCACCGTCCCCTAAGCCGTCTAATTTGGATATTTACCATAATTGCCCTTTTACTATTTAGCACACTTGAAAGCATCGCCACACCTTGTTCTGTAAAAGCAAATGGCAAGTAACCGCCTAAACTTTTTATTGATGGTATCACATTTTGTGATAGCAAGATTTTAACTTCCTCTTTTGCAAGTTGAAACATAAAATCCTCAGGAAATCGCTCTTGGTTTCTTTTTACTTGCTGCCTTAGGGCTATTGGTTTTACATCATAAAGTTTGGCAAGGTCTTTATCCAGCATTACCTTCTTACCTCTAAAAAGAAATATTTTGTTTTCAATTGTTTCCTGCGGAATTAATCCATTTGACAAAACATACCTCCATATTCAAAGAATTTTTTTAAACTTTTCCCTAAAATTGCCTACAATATCAAAAGTGCATTAGAATTTGATTTAAGGCTAATTAATAATACCAAATTCGGGTAAATTGTCAATTTTTATCGGAAATAGTAATAAATATTATTTGACAATATAATAATACATGTTAATATAAAATATAAACAATAAATAAAATAGGAGGTATATAATGCCGGACAAAAAAGGAAATTTGTTTTTATTTGAAGCGATTGAATTAAGGAATGAATATGACCGTCATATAAAATTACTTCAGGAGCTTATAGGTGAATCGAGTGCCAAAGAGGATAGGTTCTTTTCAAAAAGGGATAACGATGAACAAAAAGAACCTGCGAGTGATTTTAATCAAAAGGAACTCGAAGCAAGATTAAAAAAATTACAAACTAAGAGGGTTAAGCTTAATCAAGAAATACAAATAGCTAACTTTAAAACACAGATTGATTTTAATGGAGAAAAAATAAGTGTTGCCGAATCATTAGAACTTAGGAAAAGCCTTCTTGCGGATAAAGAAGCGGTATCGCAGCGGGTATCAAATTCTGCTTATAAGCGCATTATTCACAAAGAAGAACGTGACATAATCCATGAACCTAAACATTCGTTTAAAAAATCTTATGCTGAATTTCAGGAGAATTTAAAGAAGATAAGAACTTTGGTAAATCAGATTCATATTGTAAATTATCACACTATGGTTAATTTTAGGGATGAATAAAGCTATTGATAGAGACAAGGGGGCAAGAGCGAAACTGTTGCAAGACAGATTAGCCCGCAATCCAATAGCGTAAATTGGAAGTGGTTAAGCTATTTATCCACTTTAAAGAAGAATAGCAATTGGTTGCTAAACCCAATCTCATTTACGATTTACTTTTAACAAATTAGAATTTACAGATTTATTACTTACAATTTACAAGATGGCCCCGCGTCTCTATTTTGTCCCTAATGTTAACATGTGTTAATCCCTATGCTTTTACAGAACAGGGCGTAGCGATGCTGTCAAGTGTTTTGAACAGTGAAAGGGCTTGTCTATAAAAAACAATCAATAATTTTGAAATATTATTCTTTGTCAAAACAGACATACATTATTTTTATTTCCCTTTGTGCCAATTACTGTTGTGAACATTTTGAACATTTCATTAGGTTGACATCTATTTTTTTTTGGAGTATATTTATTCGGTGAATTTGCAAAACTTGTTGGAAAAGATCCAGGAGATCAGTCCGCAAACGGATTTAACCCTTGTAAAGCTTTCCTATAACATCGCTGAGAAGACTCATCGGGAGCAGAAGAGGGAATCCGGTGACCCCTATCTTGTTCATCCTCTCCGTGTCGCAGAAATTTTAGCTTGCTGGGATTTGGATGCTGTTACTGTTTCTGCAGGTATACTTCATGATATTTTGGAAGAGTCTCTAATTAACCCCGGAGAAATCAGAAAATATTTTGGAGACGAAGTTACACATTTAATAGAGGGTGTAACTAAGATAAGCAAGCTGGAAATGCCTTCATTCGAAGAGCGTCAGGCGGAAAACCTGCGAAAAATGCTTTTAGCCATGGCTCAGGATATCCGCGTTATTCTTATTAAATTGGCAGACCGCCTTGATAATATGAAGACATTGGAATTTTTGCCCCCTCAAAGGCAGAAAAAAATTGCCCATGAAACACTTGATATCTATGCGCCAATAGCCCATCGCTTGGGGATGGGAAAAGTCAGGGCCGAACTGGAGGATTTAAGTTTCAAGGTGCTAGACTTAAGGGGTTACAATGATTTGAGTGAAAAGGTCAATAAAAAAAGGGAAGAAAGAGAAGATAAGATTAAGGAAATCATCGGCAGTCTTACAGGAAAATTACAGGAGGTAAATATTAAAGCCCGGATGACCGGGAGGGTAAAACACTATTACAGTATATATCAAAAAATTCACAGTGGAGGCAGCAGAGACTTTTCAGACATTTATGATCTCACGGCAGTGCGTATCATTACCGAATCAGTTAAAGATTGTTACGCGATTTTAGGAATAGTTCACACTCTGTGGAAACCTGTCCCAGGCCGGTTCAAAGATTATATTGCGATGCCGAAATCCAATATGTACCAGTCTTTGCATACTACTATTTTGGATAATCGCGGCGAGGCGTTTGAAATTCAAATCAGGACCAAAGACATGCACAAGATTTCCGAGTACGGGATAGCGGCGCATTGGAGGTATAAAGAAAAAAAGGGAGTTATCGAAAGTGATGAGCAAAAATTCGCATGGATCAGCCAGCTTTTAGAATTACCTCCTGATAAGAAAGACCCTAATGAACTGATTCGCAGCCTCAAAATAGACCTTTATCAAAATGAGGTTTTTGTTTTTACTCCGAAAGGCGCTGTAAAAAATCTTCCTCAGGGTTCAAATGTGATAGATTTTGCGTATGCAGTTCATACAGATGTTGGGCATAATTGTGTTGGCGCAAAGGTAAACGGCAGAATTGTGCCGTTAAAATATAAATTAAAAAATGGCGATATGCTTCAGGTTTTAACTACGGCTTCACATCGGCCCAGCCGGGATTGGTTAAAGATGGTTAAAACAAGCAAGGCCAGGAACAGAATCCGTCAATGGTTTAAATCCCAGGCGGAAGACGAAACTATAAGTCAGGGCAAGGAAATTTTGGAACGGGAATTAAAGAAAGAAAATCTTAGCCTTTCTAATTTTGTGAAATCAGGCGAACTTCAGAAAACGGCGCAGGAGTTTAAACTTAAAAATATAAATGAGCTTTTTGCCAATATTGGGTATGGAGAGTTGTCTGTCCGGCAGATAATTAACCGTCTTTTGCCTGACAGGCTTTCTTTAAGCGCAAAGGCCGATGCGCCTGTTAAGAAGGAAGCAAGCGGGATAATAATTGAAGGTATGAATAACTGTCTTGTCCATTTTGGCCGTTGCTGCAGCCCGATTCCCGGTGATTTAATAGTTGGTTTCGTAACCCGAGGACGAGGAGTTTCTATCCATCGCCATGACTGCCCAAATTTATTTAGTTTTAATTTTCAGCCCGAAAGAAAGGTTGAAATTAGATGGGATACGGCGAAGGTATCCACTTATGAAGTCAATATAGATATATTAGCCCATAACCGGGTTAAATTGTTGGCTGATATTTCCTCGGCTATATCGGAAACAGGGACGGTTATTAATTCAGCCTCCGCGCAGTCGGCGCAAAATAATCTGGCTAAGTCAAGATTTGTGATTGAAATTAGAAGTTATGACCATCTTAACAAAATAATAGACAATATAAAAAAGGTTAAAGATATCATTAAAGTTACACGGTCGGAACCGAAGTAGGACTGAAGAGTAATTGACAAGCTGGCATTTTTTTAATAGAATGTTTAGTTATTATTAGATAATAAGCATAATAGTAGTTATAAAAAGAGAGAAAAATGGGAAAAACAATTGCAGAGAAAATCTTTAGCAGGAAAAGCAGGCATGATGTCCGCGCCAGGGATTTGGTTTTGGCCGACATTGATTTTTGTATGGGGCAGGACGGGACATCGGGCATTATTATTGATTCATTCCGTAAAATGGGGGCGAAAAAAGTTTTTAATCCCAAAAAAACCGCGTTTGTAATTGACCACAGCAGTCCAAGCCCCAATCTGGGTGTTTCGGCAATCCATAAAAAAATGCGGGATTTCGCGAATGAACAAGGGATTATTTTGTATGACATCGGATGCGGTGTTTGTCATCAATTGCTTCCGGAGAAAGGACATGTCATTCCTGGGGATTTGGTTATAGGCGCGGATTCACATACGTGCAGTTATGGTGCGATAAATGTTTTTTCCACGGGTATGGGATCAACGGATGTGGCGGTCGGTATTATTTCAGGAAAAAATTGGTTCCGTGTGCCTGAGACGGTGAAATTTATTTTTAAAAATCGGCTTAAAAAAGGTGTTTACTCAAAAGATTTGGCTCTGTTTATTGCTCGTCATGCCGGCGCGGATGGATTGACTTATATGGCGGCGGAATATACGGGGTCCGCGATTGACAAACTTTCCGTGGAAGCCCGATTTACAATTTGTAACATGGCGATTGAAATTGGCGCGAAAGCCGGAATAATGGAAGCGGACGAAAAGGTTGTCAAATGGGTTCAAAAAAGGACTAACCGAAAATTTGTTCCGGTGAAAGCCGATAAAGATGCCGTCTATGGCGATGTGAAGGAATTTGACGCGGATAAAATTGTCCCGCAGGTGGCCAAACCGCACGCTGTTGATAATGTTGTTGACGTCGATGATGTTAAGCATATTGAAATTCAACAGGGTTTGATTGGAACTTGCACGAATGGACGTTTGGAAGATTTGCAGATTGCCGCTTCAATTTTAAAAGGCAAAAAAGTTAAAAAAAATTTGAGGCTTATTATTGCTCCAGCTTCGCGGGAAGTTTTTCTCGAAGCTATGAAAAAAGGAATTGTCGCGAGCTTGATTGAATCCGGAGGGGTTTTTGTTACGCCAGGCTGTGGTCCTTGTGTCGGGACTCATAACGGGGTTCCATCGGACGGCGAACGGGTCATTTCCACAGCCAATCGTAATTTTAAAGGACGGATGGGAAACCCGAATTCTGAAATTTATCTGGCGTCGCCGGCTACAGTCGCCGCATCGATGTTGACGGGAAAAATAACGGATCCGAGGAAATACATAAAAAAGTGAATAGTGAATAGTAGACAGTAGATAGTAATGGAAAACAAAATCAGGAATTTTAAAGATTTGAAAATTTGGAATAAAGGGATTGAGTTAGTAAAAATAATTTATCATTTTACAAATGTTTATCCTTCAAAAGAAATTTATGGGCTTGTAAGTCAAATGAGAAGGGCCTCTGTATCAATACCTTCTAACATAGCCGAAGGTTTTATGAGGAGGCATAATAAAGAATATAAACAGTTTTTATATATAGCTCTTGGTTCATTGGCAGAACTGGAGACACAAATTATTATTTCGGAAGAATTAACTTTTATTACAAAAGAGAAAAGTATGGAAATTCAAAATAAAATCAATGAACTTAACAAGATGACAATAAGCTTAATTAAATGTCTTTAACTAACGACTATTCACTGTTCACTATTCACTTTATTCTGGAGGCTTAAATGGTCATACAAGGCAAAGCTCGCCGTTTTAAACAGGACAACGACATTAACACAGATTACATAATCTCCGGCAGATACAAATTCAAAATCCAAAGACCGGAGGAATTGGCGCAATATGTTATGGAGGATTTGGATCCGAATTTTAAAAACAGGTACCAAAAAGGGGATTTTATCATCGCGGGGAAGAATTTTGGATGCGGGTCATCGCGGGAGCAGGCGCCGCAGGCTATTAAATACGCTAACGTAGGAGCGGTTATAGCAAAATCATTCGCGAGAATTTTTTACCGCAACAGTTTTAACATCGGGCTTCTTTTGATAGAATGCAATACAGATTCAATCAAAGAGGCTGATGAATTAGTTTTGGATTTGGGAAAAGGCGTTTTGAAAGATGTTACGCGAAATTTAGAGATTAAAGCGAAACCCCTCCCCTCAATTATGGCTAAATTATTGGAAGACGGCGGGATTATTAATCATTTTAAAAAGCATGGAGGCTTCAAGTTATAATATGAAATAGGAATCTATCTGGTAAAGATTTCTCCCTTCGGTCGAAATGACAGTTGTACGGTCGGGTTGTCATTCCGAGCGGGAGCGAGGAATCTTATACTGACAATTAACAAGTTACGTATATTTTTAAATGAAATGCAAAATTGAGGAGGGGTATAGTGATTCATAAAATTACATTAATTCCCGGTGACGGAGTTGGACCGGAATTGACTGAATTAGCTGTAAAATGTGTTGAGGCGGCAGGTGTAAAAATAGATTGGGAGGTTGTGGATGCCGGCGAAAAGGCTTTGAAATCGGAGGGGACGCCGCTTCCTAAAAAGGTGCTGGATTCTATTAGAAAAAATAAAGTCGCTTTAAAAGGGCCGATTACTACACCCGTTGGAACGGGTTTCCGCAGTGTAAATGTGAGTCTGCGCAGGGAGCTTGATTTATACGCATGCCTTCGTCCCTGCAGGACATATCAGGGAATCAGGTCGAGATATAAAAAAATTGATTTGGTTATTGTCAGAGAAAACACAGAGGATTTATACGCGGGGATAGAATTTGAACAGGGAAAAGAATCCACAACGGAAATTATAAATCAAATAGAAAAACTTAGCGGTTCAAAAATCAGAAAGGATTCAGGTGTATCAATAAAACCCATATCCATTTCCGGGACTGAACGGATTGTCAAATTTGCGTTTGAATACGCCGTTAAAAATAACCGCCGCAAAGTTACCGCCGTCCATAAAGCAAATATTATGAAATATAGCGACGGTTTGTTTCTGGCAGCTGCGCGAAAGGTGGCAGAAAAATATCCCGGGATAAATTTTGAGGATAGAATTGTGGATAATATGTGTATGCAATTGGTGCAGAAACCGGAGCTTTATGATGTTTTAGTTTTGCCGAATTTGTATGGCGACATAGTCTCCGATTTGTGCGCGGGGCTAATTGGAGGACTTGGTATCGCTCCGGGAGCTAATTTTGGAGATGATATGGTTCTATTTGAGCCGGTGCATGGCAGTGCCCCGAAATACAAAGGACTGAATAAATCAAATCCGACCGCTATAATTTTATCGTCTGTGTTGATGCTTCAGTATATTGGAGAGAAAGAAGCCGCGGACAAGTTGGAAATTGCCGTAAGTGAAGTGATAAAAGAAGGCAAAAAAGTTACATATGATTTTAAAGAACGCCTTGATGATCCAAATATCGTTGGTTCAAAAGAAATGGCGGACGCGATTATTGGTAAGATGAGTGGTGAGTGACGAGTGGTAACCTGTCATTCCGAACGAAGTGAGGAATCTATTGTAGGGGCGACCCTACGTGGTCGCCCTATGGGAAGAAAGATTTCTCCCTTCGGTCGAAATGACAATTGTGCAGGCGAAATGACAATTTTGCGGTTGCCTGTTGTCATTCCGAGTGAAACGAGGAATCTTAGATTTCTCGTTTTGCTCAAAATGACACTATAAACGGAGATTTTCAGGTGAAAATAAGTATTATTGGCGCGGGTCATGTTGGCTCGAATACAGCCCTTTTTTGTTTAATGAAGGGATTAGGAGAAAAAATAGTTTTATTGGATGTTGTTCCGGGAGTTCCTCAGGGAAAAGCGTTGGATTTGAATCAGTCTGCTATTGTGTTTGGGATGTCCGGCCGTGTTTATGGAACGAATAATTATGAAGATATATTTTCCTCCGATATTGTCGTTGTTACGGCAGGGTTTCCACGAAAAGAGGGGATGGCCCGTTTGGATTTACTGCGGAAAAACGCGGAGGTAATTTTAGAAACAGCTCAAAATATAAAAAAATATTCTTCGGGAAGCATTGTTATTTTGGTTACTAATCCGCTTGATGTAATGTCATATCTTTTTTATAAAAAATCAGGATTTCCCAAAAATAAGGTTATGGGAATGGCAGGGGTTTTGGATACGGCGCGTTTTAGTTATTATCTTGAAAAAGATATAGGTGTCCAGTCGGCGCAAATTGATTCGATAGTTTTAGGTATCCATGGCGAAAATATGGTTCCGGTAGCCGGCGATTTATCCCAAATTATGTCAAAAGAAAATATTGACAAGATAGCTGTAAGCACGCGACAGGGAGGTGCGGAGATTATCCGTCATTTAAAGACAAGCGCCGCTATTGCGCCGGCCGCAAGTGTGGTAAAAATGATTGAGACAATTATTAATGATAAAAAAGATACTTGTCCTGTTTCGGTTTATCTTGATGGTGAATATGGTTACAGCGATATTTTCTTAGGTGTACCTGTTAAATTAGGGAAAAATGGCGTAGAAGAAATAATTGAATTAAAATTATCGGAAGAAACCCAAAAAAAATTGGATAAAGCTGCTGGAGAGGTGCGAATAGGCATTAAGGATATTGCTGAAAAATGAGAATGATAAAAACAGAGAAGATAACAAAAGAAATATCCAAACTATGGCAAGAAGCAAATTTTGTTTTAGACAAAGATGTTATTGATATTATAAAAAAATCCTTGAGAAAAGAGAATAATCTTCGCGCGAAAGACGCCTTGGCTGTTATATTAAAGAACGCTGAATTGGCGGAAATAGAAAGACGTCCGATTTGTCAGGATACCGGGATTCCAATAGTTTTTTTGGAAATTGGGCAAAATGTTGCAATACGAGGTGGAAATTTAACAGAGGCTGTTAATAAAGGAATACGACAAGGAACGAAAAAAGGATTTTTACGGTCGTCGGTAGTCGACTGTCCGTTTGTTCGTAAAAATACAGATAACAACACACCGGCAGTAATTCATACTGAAATAGTTAAGGGAGACAAATTAAAAATCAGTGTAATGGCTAAAGGCGCGGGCAGTGAAAATTGTTCCCGCGCAAAAATGTTGCTGCCTACAGATAGTGAAATGGAAATCGAAGAATTTGTTTTGGAGTCGGTAAAAATGGCAAGTTCTAATCCTTGTCCGCCGATAATTATCGGGCTGGGTATTGGCGGGACATTAGAAAAGGCAGTCTTGCTTTCCAAGAAGGCATTGTTAAAAGGGGGATTAAAGGGGGATTTACAGATAAAAAAATTTGAGGAACATCTTATTAAAAAAGTAAATCAACTTGAAATTGGGCCGAATGGATTTGGCGGGAAGACAACGGCTTTAGCCGTAAGGATTGAAAAATCTCCCTGTCATATTGCGAGCCTGCCCGTGGCGATAAATATCAGTTGTTATGTGCATAGACATAAGGAAATAATTTTGTAAAGGCAAATCCGCCGCTCGTTGCTCGAAATACGATATGCGAACGACGATATACGAAAAAAGGAGGATTCATGGATAGAAATTTAGCATTAGAATTTGTCAGGGTGACAGAGGCGGCTGCGTTAGGTTCCGCAAAATGGATGGGATTAGGCAAGGAAAAGGCCGCAGATCAGGCCGCGGTAGATTATATGCGCAGGGCGTTTTCGGCAATTACTTTTGAAGGGACAGTGGTAATCGGGGAGGGAGAAAGGGATGAAGCTCCGATGTTGTATATCGGTGAAAAGATTGGCAAAGGCGGAGGCCCAAAGCTGGATATTGCGATTGATCCATTAGAGGGCACAACTTTGGTAGCGCAGGGCAGGGCTAATGCTATATCAGTGGTCGCTGCCGCGCCAAACGGACATTTCCTTAATGCGCCAGACACGTATATGAAAAAAATTGCTGTTGGCCATGCCGCGGCAGGGGGGATAGATATTAAAGCTCCAGTGAAGGATAATGTTAAGGCAGTTGCTAAAAAACTAGGCCGTGATGTGGAAGAGATTACGGTAGTTATTTTGGATAGGCCGCGGCATGCGGGAATTATCAGAGAGGTGAGGGAAACAGGCGCGAGAATTTGTTTGATTCAGGATGGAGATGTGGCGGCTGCGATTGCCACGGCGTTTCCGGACGATTCAGGGATTGAACTTTTGATAGGTATTGGCGGGGCGCCGGAAGGGGTGCTGGCTGCCGCGGCATTGAAATGTTTGGGCGGCGATATGCAGGGACAGTTACAACCGCGCAATGAAGAAGAAATCCAGCGCGCGCATAAGATGGGTATAAAAAATATAGATAAAGTTTTTGCAATAAATGAATTGGCAAAAGGCGACGATATTATGTTTGCGGCGACCGGTGTAACCAATGGGTCATTCCTGAAAGGTGTTCGATTGACAGCAGATGGGGCGGTTACCCATTCTGTAGTTATGAGATCAAAGACAGGAACCGTTCGTTATGTTGAGGCTCATCATAAATTTTCGAGAAAACCAGTATATTAATTCGTTATTCGTCGTTCGTATATCGTATTTCGTGTGTTGTATGTAGACATATAAGACCGGCGGACGACGATATACGAACGACGGAATACGGAAATAAACATGACAGATAATAAAATAAAAAACAAATTAATAGATCTCATTGTTTTAAAATCGGTTAAGGTATCCGATGAGCCAATCTTTGAATTAGCTTCTGGTAAAAAAAGTAATATTTATATAGATTGTAGAAAAACAACCTGTAACGCGGCAGGCCAATTTCTGGTTGGTAATTTAATATTTGCAAAAATAGCGAATCTCGATGTCCACGCGATAGGAGGTCTTACCTTAGGCGCTGATCCGATAGCAAATGCCGTATCTTATACAAGTGGAATAAAAAAGCATCCGATTAACGCTTTTATAGTCCGAAAAACACCAAAGGGCCATGGGTTAAAAAAAATGGTAGAAGGTGATGTTAAAGAAAATGATAAAGTTGTTATTGTGGATGATGTTGTTACGACTGGAGCATCGACAATAGAGGCTATACAAAAAGCGAGAAATTTTGGACTGGAAATTAAAAAAGTAATTGTGTTGGTAGATAGGCAAGAGGGAGGCAAAGAAAATATTTTAAAGGAAGGATTTGAATTCGAAGCGATGATAACCAAAGAGGAGTTGTTGGAGGCATACTATACGCAAAACTCTAAACTCTAAACTCGAAATACTAAACAAATCCGAAATCCAAAACTTAAAACGAGGTGGTTTGTGTTTTGTTTTGTGTTTATAGTTTTGAGTTTGTTTAGAGTTTAGGATTTAGGGTTTAGCGTTTGTATTTAGATGAGGGAGAAAATGTGTTAGCAATCATTCAAAGCACCGCTGTTTTTGGAATAGATAGTTATCTTGTGCGGGTTGAGGTGGATATTTCGGGAGGGTTGCCTAGTTATTCCACAGTTGGATTGCCGGATGTAGCAGTTAAGGAAAATAAAGATAGAGTCAAGGCGGCGGTAAAAAATTCTAATTTTGAGTTTCCAAGCAACAGGATTACGGTTAACTTATCGCCCGCGGACATAAAAAAAGAAGGCCCCGCGTTTGATCTCCCGATTGCTATTGGAATTCTTGCCGCTACCGGCCAGTTGAAGTCAGAAAAATTGAAAGAATACGCGATTCTTGGCGAGCTTTCCCTTGATGGGACAGTGCAGAAAATAAATGGTGTACTGCCTATCGCGTTGGGAACAAAACGGGAAGGTTTGAAAGGGCTGATTTTACCGCATTCTAATTCGGATGAGGCCGGCGTAGTTGAGGGAATTGATGTTATTCCTGTAAAAGACCTTTTTGAAACCGTTAAATTTCTTGAGGGCGAAAAAGAGATTTTGCCCCATAAAGTTGACTTAAATGAAATTTTTAACAATAACAGAAGTTATGAATTGGATTTTTCCGATGTCAAAGGCCAGGAACAGGCAAAGAGGGCGTTAGAGGTAGCGGCCGCGGGTGGGCATAATGTTGTTATGGTTGGCCCGCCAGGTTCAGGTAAGACCATGCTGGCTCAACGGTTCCCAACAATTTTGCCGGATATAAATTTAGAGGAGGCATTGGAAACAACCAAAATTCATAGTGTTGCGGGAATACTTGTTTCAGAAAAAGGCCTGATCTCGGCGCGGCCATTTCGGTCGCCCCATCATACTATATCCAGTATAGCGCTTACAGGTGGCGGGCAATATCCGCGGCCAGGCGAGGTAAGCCTCGCGCATCACGGGGTCTTGTTTTTAGATGAACTTCCGGAGTTTAGCCGAGGCGCGTTAGAGATTCTGCGCCAACCGTTGGAAGACGGTGTGATAACTATTTCCCGCGCGGCGGCGTCTTTGACATATCCCGCACGGTTTATGCTGACCGCGGCGATGAATCCTTGTCCTTGCGGCTATTATGGCGATTCATTTCACGAATGTAAATGTTCGCCCAATCAGGTTTATAAGTATCGTTCAAAGGTGTCCGGTCCTTTGTTGGATCGGATTGACATTCATCTTGATGTTCCCGCGGTTAAATTTAAAGATATATCAAGTAAAGTTCCTGCTGAATCCTCAGAGGATATTAAATTTAGAATAAATAAAGCAAGGGATGCGCAAAAAGATAGGTTCAAAAACCATAAAAAGATTTTCTGTAATGCCCATATGGGGCATAGGGATATTAAAAAATATTGCGAGATAGATGAAAATTCTCTGAACCTTCTTAAAGGAGCTATTCAAAAAATGGGTTTTTCCGCGAGGGCGTATGACCGCATACTAAAAGTTTCACGGACAATTGCCGATTTGGAGGGGACAGAAACCATTCAGCAAAGTCATATTCTGGAAGCCATCCAGTATCGAAGTCTGGACAGGGGCGGGAATAAATTTTGAAATTTCAAAAAGGAGTACAATGCAACTGTTGGTTCTTGTGTTGAATAAAGAAAAATATATGGAAAAAGCCCTTACTATTTTTGTGGAGGCGGGTATTCCCGGAGCGACTATAATCGACACGGAAGGTATGGGTAGGGCGGTTTCTTATGATATCCCGGTTTTCGCGGCCTTGAAGAATATATTGAGAGGGACACATCAATATAACAAAACTATTTTTTCAGTCATTGAGGATGAAGAAGTTCTGGACAAGACAATTGATATGATACGAAAAAGTATTGATTTTGAGAAAGAAGGAACGGGTATTCTTTTTACAGTCCCTGTTAGCAAAATATACGGGTTGGCGAGAGAAGAATTGAAATGGTAAGCGGAGCGCAACCCAACCCAACCCAACCTACAAAGCTGTTAAGTAAAACCTAAATTGTGCCGATTCCATGGAAATATGATATTAGATTTTTTTGAGTCCATAGGGAGAAGTATCAATGTTTTAATGAAAGGTGCCGGGAGTCTTGCTATTTTTTGGTTTAATTCCTTATATCTTGTGGTAAGCGGGCCTTTTAATTTTAGGCAGACGCTTATTCATATGGAACGGATAGGGGTTAGCAGCCTGCCTGTAGTTTTGATTACTGCGGGTTTTACCGGTATGGTTTTAGCGGTGCAGACTTTTTATGGCATGAGTTTCATGAATATCTCCCGTTATGTCGGCCCGGTAGTTGGTTTGAGTATGACGCGTGAATTAGGTCCTGTGCTTACAGGGCTTATAGTTGCGGGACGGATAAGTTCTTCTATGGCTGCTGAATTAGGGACAATGCAAGTTACTGAACAGATTGACGCGCTTTCAACGTTGGCAATTAATCCTTACAGGTATTTAGTTGTACCAAGGTTAATTGCGTCGGTGATTATGCTCCCGTTGCTTACAATTGTTGCCGCCATTACCGGAATTTTAGGGGGACTGCTAGTTTCAGCGAAAGGATTTCATGTCAATCCGGTTCTTTATTTCGAAACAACACGAAATGTTTTATTGTTAAAAGATATTTATAATGGGCTGCTAAAGGCTTTTTTCTTTGGAATGATTATAGCGATTGTTGGATGTTATAAAGGTTTTTCTACGCGAGGCGGCGCGGAAGGAGTCGGTTTAGCGACAACGGACGCGGTGGTTTTAGCCTCAATACTTATACTTGTGTCGGATTATTATTTAACAATAATGTTCTTCTGAAAGAGATTACCAGAGCACAATGGGAATGTCGCTAGTCGCTAGTCGCTAGTCGCTCGAGAGAGAGATTCGTCTTTAACGAGCGACGAGCGACGAGCGACAGGCGACGAATTAGGAGTCTCAATGTCCGTTTCAGCTGAAGCAAAAGTTGGTATTATGATTTTTGTCTCTTTGATTGTCCTTGCCAGTATGACTTTCAGTGTAAGTAAAATAACTTTGTTTGGAAAGCCAGGGGATAAAATAAAGATAAAGTTCGAAGATACCGGCGGGCTTCGTCTTTATGATGATGTGCGGATAGCAGGTGTTGTTGTTGGGAAGGTAGTTGATATTTATCTGGAAGGCTCAAGCGCAATGGTTGTTATGCAGTTAAAGCCGGAATATCATATTCGGAAGGACGCGAAGGCAATTATTAATTCAGTGGGTCTTTTGGGAGAGGCGTATATCGGTATTACACAGGGGCATGAAACAGAGCCATTTCTCAATGAATCAAGTCCGCCGTTAATTTCAGAACCGACCGTCCGAGTGGACCAAATTATGGCGAGCATGACCCGTTTTATGGACAGAGCTGAGAATGCGATGAATTTTGATATTCGTCAGATGGTAAAAAATACTGAGGATTTAATAGCGAGTGTTAGTTTGCTTGTGAATGAAAATAGGCAGAATATAAAGGAAATTTCCGGCAACATTAACAGTCTTGCCAAAGGGCTTACTGATACCGAACGGGAGTTTCAGACAAAATTGGTCGCGATTTTAAATAATGTTGACCAATATTCCCAGACACTTTTTCAGAGGACTGTCGCGATTTCCGATGAAATGCTTAATATTACTAAAAATTTGGATAAAGGGGTTAACAAGGCCAGCAATAATGTTTCCACTCTTATTTCTAATTTTAATGAAATAAGCCAGGAATTCAACAAGGTCGTCAAATCATTAACCAGCACGATGAAAAACATTGATAATATTACCGCCCGTGTGGAACAAGGAAAAGGCGTTATTGGTAAATTAACTACAAATGCTGAATTGTATGATAACTTAAACGATGTGCTTTTAGAAATAAAGGGGTTAAGCGCGTCTCTAAATCAGGTAGTAGGCCGTATAGAAAAAGGAGAGGGCACAATAGGCAGATTGGCAAAGGATGAGACTCTCTATAACAATCTAAACGAAACTATTGCAGGAGTAAAAGAGCTCTCAGGCAAGGTTAGTGAATATAAGACTTATTGGGGTTATCGGATGGATTACCGTTTTGTAAAACAGGATGATCAAAAGGATTTTCGGAATACTTTTTCTTTCCGGTTTGACCCAAGACCGGGGAAATATTATTTGCTGGAAATGACCGATATTGGCGGAAAAGAAAGGGTTTCTCTTTTGATCGGTGCGGCGGTTAAAAGTTGGATTAGTTTGAAAGCGGGGGTAATTGAATCAAGCGGCGGTGTGGGTTTAAATTATTATCCATTTGGCAAAAACTTCAATTTTGGAGTCTCAGCGTTTGATTTTGGAAGGTTGTCTAAACCGCAGATTAGGGTAGAGGGGACTTATCAGTTAACCAAAAATATTTATTTTAATCTGGACGCAGAAGACCTTTTGTTAGAAAAATCATATTGTGTCGGGTTGAATGTTTTGATAGAAGATAAGGATATAAAAACTCTGCTTGGGCTTGTGTCGTATGTGAAGTAAATTAATTGACAATTTAGCATTGAGCATTGACAATTGAAAATTAAGTTTTAAGATGTCAATGTGATTTAATTTCAAATGGAATGTAAAGAGTCGTGCAGAATTGTCAATAGTGGCATAAAAACAATAGGTAAAGATAATGCTCAATTGTAAATTGTCAATTCTCAATTGTCAACTATAAGAAGATGTCAAAAAAGATAAGTTTAAAATTTTAATGACAATAAAAAAATTAATACCATTTTTAATATTTTCCGTTTTCGTTATGGGCTGTAATCTATTCGGTAACAGCAGTGATGTAGAGCTTGTAGAGATGAAAATGGGAAAAACGATCGATGACAAAGGGAATCTTAGCGTTTTAACCGACACTTTTTCTCCCGCTGATGATAAGGTTATTTTGTGGATTTCATGGAATCGTGTACAGGGAGAAAATAATGGTGTTATTGAATGGCATGATCCTTCCGGCAAGCTTTATCTGGAAGATGAGTTTAAATTTACCGCGGCGGACGAGACATGGGCGACGTGGCATGAATTGCCGGTTGCTCGTACAGATGCCGCACTAAAAACAGGTGATTGGCTGGTATATGTTGCTTTGAGAGGTAAGTATATGGGAGAGAAGAAATTTAAGCTTACAGGAACGGGGAGTGGAGACATATAATTGATCGTTAGTCGTTAGTCGATGGGGTTGTGTATGGGGAGGGCATGCTTGTCCCGTTATAGATTTGTTCGACTGACGACTGTTAACTGACGACTATCGACTATTGGGGGGGGATGAATGTTGGGAACGCTTTATCTAGTCAGCACCCCTATCGGGAATTTGGAAGATATTACTTTGCGGGCGCTCCGAATATTGAAGGAAGTAGATTTGATTGCCGCGGAGGATACCCGTCATACAAAAAAACTACTTACTCATTATGAAATACAGACGTCTTTAACTTCTTATTTTGAGCATAATAAGGTTGTTAAAGGAAAGTATTTGCAAGATTTACTTTTAGAGGGTAAAAATATTGCGTTAGTTACAGACGCGGGGACTCCCGGCATTTCGGATCCCGGAGAAAAAATTGTCCGGGATTCTATTTTAACCGGGATAAAGGTAGTTCCTATTCCCGGTGCGGTTGCTTTAATTGCTTCTTTAAGTGTTTCAGGCCTTCCAACAAACAAATTTTTCTTTCAAGGATTTCTTCCCAAAAAAACAAAAGGAAAAAAGGAAATTTTGGAAGGATTAAAAGAAGAGTGTTCGACACTTATATTTTATGAATCTCCTTATCGTGTCAAGGAAACGCTTAAAGTAATGCTGGAAATTTTTGGCGCGCGGCCGGCGGTAATAGTCCGTGAACTGACTAAGTTTTATGAAGAAATAAAAAGAGGAAATTTAAATGAATTAGCAGAAGATCCTTTTGTTCCAAAAGGTGAATTTTGCATAATGATATCGGGATATGACGCAAATTTAAGCCCCAAAAAAATTTTAGGTGATGAAGAAATAAAAAATTTAGTTCAAAATTTACAAAAAGAAAAAGGGTTTTTCTTGAAAAAGGCTGTTCATCAAATTGCCAAAGGGAATAATCTTTCGTCCCGTAAGGTTTATCAGTTGATGATAGCTAAATTGTAGCAAGGAGCTTTAACCCCGTAGGGTTGGATTATAAGTTGTGGGGTTCTCATTTCGATATGAAGGGGGAGATATGGATCTAGGCGTTTCAAGCATGATTTTTGAATATGATAATTTAATAGATTATCTTCCAATTATGGCAAAAGAGGGTATTTTTTATGTGGAAATCAGGGGTTATCCGCCGCGCATTGACTATCGTAATAAAAATTATTTAAAAAGATTAAAAGACGCGCTTATGGGAAATAATATTAAGGTTCATTCATATCATTTACCGTTTCATCCTGAGGACGGATTTGATATAAGTTTAACTGATAAGGTTAAAGTGAATTGCGCGATTGATGAGATTAAATTATCTTTAGACGCAATGTTGTATTTGGGCGGGAAAACAGCAATTCTTCATCCGGGGGATATGATTGGTTCTTTAAAAGCAAAAGAAGAACGTTACAATCGCAGCAGAGAGAGTATAGGAAGGGTTTTGGAATTTTGCGGAAAAAACAGTGTGAAACTCGCGATAGAAAATATGCTTCCCGGGAAAGTAGGTGAAAGGGTAAGCGATGTGCGGAATTTAATATCCTGTTTCGACTCAAAATATATTGGAATTTGTTTTGATACAAGCCATGCGAATATTACATCGCGGGACGTATCTAGCGAGATTAGGGGATGTTCAGATAAACTTTTTACAATCCATGTTTCTGATAATAACGGAAAAAGAGATCAACATTATCTTCCTTTCAGCGGGAATATAAACTGGCGTTCTTTTTGGAAAGAGCTGAATAACCTAAATTATAAAGATACCTTCATGCTGGAAGTTACATGCAAAGGCGGGCCGCCCCCGCCTCATTTCAATTTGAGAGAGGGCACCTCCCCTTTGCTTAAAGAGGCTAAACTGCGGTTTAAAAAGATTACTTCTTTGAACCGTAATTGAACATTATCTCTGCGATATTGTGGATTTTATCTATATCCGCGTCCGATTTATCTTTTAGAAGATAAATCAGCTTTATCATTTTTTGTTTCTTCTTTT
>JBDROR010000227.1:0-2312 GCA_043809805.1 bacterium | reverse complement strand
CTTTAACGATAACGATGAAAATAAAAAATTGTTAAACTCTATAAAATATAAGGAATTTTTATCGCGGGATGATTACCGTAGGATGCAGGAGTTTACTGTGCAGGTTTATCAAAAATTTTTATTTAAAAATCAAAGTATGTATAAAAGAATGCCTCAAGGTTTTTTAGTATGGTATGGGAATTATGACTCTAATACCGGCATTTCTGTAGAGCCGATTGAAGCAGATAAATTAATAGTATGAAAACAACTACAAATAATAATTAAAAGAATTGGAGGTGATTTTATGATTGATAAGCAAATTGTGCGGGTTAAAGTGACGGGAGATTTTGCGTGTTTTACGCGGCCTGATCTGAAAGTAGAACGAATGACTTATCCTTGTATGACTCCTTCCGCGGCGAGGGGTGTCCTTGATTCAATTTTATGGAAACCGGAATTCCAGTGGTATGTAAGAAGAATATTAGTTTTGAATCCTGTTAAGTTTTATTCAGTTAAGCGTAATGAGATTAATTCTAAGCAAGGGCGAAATCCTATTGTGATTGAAAAAAAGCGCGCTCAGCGTAATAGCGTGGTGTTAAAAGATGTGGCATATATTATTGAAGCTTCAATTTATCAAAAACAAAAGTCTGATAAGAACACTCCTGAAAAGTACATTGGAATGAATATTGGAAGGGAAGGTATGTTCCCCCGCCGTGTAAAAAAAGGGCAATGTTGGCGCAGACCTTATCTCGGTGTGCGTGAGTTTTCTGCTGAATTTATGGAACCGGATGGGATTGAACAACCGATACAAGAAACAATCCCAATTGGGAGTATGCTGTTTGATATATTTTATGACGTGAATGGAAAGTCTGAGCCGTTGTTTTTCTATGATGTGGCGATACGTAACGGTGTTTTGAACTGTGAAGTCCCTGAAAATGATAAAATGATGCAGTCAACCCATGTTTGCCCACCAATAGATAGCGAAACATCCGCGGTGATTTATAATTTCAATCAGGATGAAGGAAAGGAGGTGGAGATATGATTCGGGAATTAAGTGAGCTTGGTAAAAAAATACGCATACAAAATTCAGGACAAAAAATGATTCACGATGCTTTGAAAGAAGAGCCTGTTTCGATTGATCTTGTAATACACGAAGATGGTAGTTTCAATGCTTTTATTCCGTTTGAGAAAAAAATGACAACTGTTGAGGCAATTACAGCTAAGAAAGGCAAAGCGCGGCTGCTTCTTGATAAAGTAGAAGAGGTATTGGGTTATGGAGGGGAATCGTCTATTAGAAAACATCAGTTATTTATGAAAAAACTGAAGCAATACATGAATTTGAAGGAATTAGCACCGGTTTTAGCTTTTTATGGAAATAATAAGGCGAATGGTTTAGATAAAGCTTTGATCGAGTTTGAAAAAACTATTCCCGATGAGAAAAAAAGAAAAGGCAATATTGCTTTTCGAATTATGAATAAAGATAAGCGTGTTCATGAAGAATCAGCAGTTTATCAGGGTTTGATTGAACATTATGAAAATGAGCAAAAATCATTTTTAGCTACGTCTAATATAAAATGTTCAATTTGCGGAAGAACAGATTACCCTGTATGTGACATGCCTCATGGTATGATTAAAAGAGTTCCTGATGGCCAAAGTAGCGGATCTGCTTTGATTTCCTATAATGAAGATGCGTTTGAATCATATAAATTAAAGGGGAATAATAATTCTGCAATATGCACGAATTGTGCCAAAACATATGTTGAAGGTTTGAATTGGTTATTGTCAGTTGGCCCCAGAGTGAAAAGTAAAAAAGGTAAATAATATATCGCGTTTACAAACCGTAAAATTTTTGGTTCTGATACAGCAATGATTTTTTGGACGCGTGAAAATGAACAAATAAAAGAAATGGATTTACTTGATACACCTGATCCTCTGGAAGTAGCCAACTTGATTGATTCCGTATCCAAGGGTGATATAAATGATAGCCGTTACCTTATGACAGATAGATTTTATTCTTGTACACTTTCTGGAGCCGCGGCTCGTATCGCTGTTCGTGATTGGATAGAAACCAGCCTTACGGATTTTCGAAAGTCAATAGCCTGCTGGTTTAAGGATATAGCAATAGACTATTATGCTTTTGATTTAAAAAAAAGTCAGACATATTATCCGCGTCTTTATGAATTAGCAAGATGTTGTCAAAAAGAAAAAGAGAATAAAGATACAATTTTATCCCGTACCGCCGTTTATTTATGGGATGCAGCATTAAAAAATACTACTCTGCCCTTATGGATTTTAACAGCAGTATTGAAACGCGCGCAATTAGATAAAAATGGTAT
>JBDROR010000226.1:0-12129 GCA_043809805.1 bacterium | reverse complement strand
GCTGCACAATTTCCCGCCAACCTTAGTCTCAATAAGCAATTTGGATCCATCTAACATCAATTTATTTTCACTCCCGCGATTTCTATGGCAATCAGTGCATCTTTTATCTGCTACCGGCTTATGGATATACTTCTGAAACTTTTTCTTTAAAATTTTATGGCAGTCATAGCAATCTTTTGTTTCATTCGCCAGGGAATTAAAAGTTATAAAAAATAAAATTAAAAATAAAATTTTCACATGAAAATTCCCGTAACTTGTCAGTATAAGATTCCTCGCTTCGCTTCGGAATGACAACCCGACCATACAATTTTGTCATTTCGACCAAAGGGAGAAATCTTTCCCCCGTAGGGGCGTGATTTATCACGCCCTGATTTCTGGGCGCAATAAATTGCGCCCCTACAACAGATTCCTCGCTCCCGCTCGGAATGACAAAGGACCGCTCGGAATGACAATATCTTTAATCTTCATCCCCCTTTTTCATAATTTCATCCAAAATCCCATTTATAAACCGACCTGATTCCTCTGTCGAATATTCTTTGGCAACCTCAATAGCCTCATTTATTATTACTTTGACAGACGCCTCTTTTAAATATAAAAACTCAAAAGTCGCCATTCGTAAAATACTTCTATCAATGATGGACATCCTGCTTATTTCCCAGTTTTTCGCAGTTTTAGAAATAATTTCATCCAGACTTTCTTTATGTTGTATCACACCATCTTTTAATTTCAAAGCAAACTCTTTCACATCGGATAAAATTTTCTGAGACCGCAAATAATTTTTTACAGAATCATCCGCGTTTTCATCAACAACATCTGTCATAAAAAGAAGTTCTACAGCTAATTCACGCGCCTTACGTCTTTTTCCCATAATACCTTTAATATAACCTATATGACCTATTTTATTTGCTGGTACAGATTCGCCATCTCAATCGCTGTCAACGCTGCGTCCCTGCCGCGGTTACCGGACTTAGTTCCCGCGCGTTCAATCGCCTGTTCCAGATTATCAGAAGTTATAACTCCATAAATCACTGGAGTATCACTGTGCAAGGACAAATGAGAAATGCCCTTTGATACCTCGTTCGCGATATAGTCAAAATGCGGAGTTCCACCCCGGATAATCGTCCCAAGACAAATAACAGCATCAAACTTGTTTGTTTTAATTAACTGTTTTGCCGCGTATGAAATTTCAAACGCCCCCGGAACCCATACAATCTTGATATCCTTATCATCCGCGCCATGCCGGATTAAAGTATCCACCGCTCCCTCTAAAAGGCTTTTGCTAATGAATTCATTAAAACGGCTTACAACTAATCCAAATCTCTTCTTTCCCGCGATCAAATTTCCGGAAATTATTTCTGCCATGATTTTTCCTCCTTTGTTGAATACGTAAAACGTGAAACGTTAAACGTGAAATGTAAGAACGTTTTATTTGCTTTTTACGTTTTACGTTTAACGTTTTACGTTTTACGGTATTTTTAACAGATGTCCCATCTTTTCCCTTTTCGTCTTTAAATATTTGACATTATGTTCCGTAGTCTCCATTTCTATGGGAACCCTCTCAGTCACCGTCAATCCATAGCCTTCTAATCCTATAATCTTTTTAGGATTATTAGTTAAAAGTTTTATATTCTTTAATCCCAAGTCCGCTAAAATTTGGGCGCCTATTCCATATTCCCGTAAATCCGGCTCAAATCCCAAAAGTCTATTCGCTTCAACCGTATCAACCCCTTTATCCTGTAAAGTATAAGCCTTTAATTTATTGACAAGTCCAATCCCTCGGCCCTCCTGACGCATATACAAAAATACGCCGCGTCCTTCCCTGTTTATCATCTCCAAAGATTTTTCCAACTGCCCGCCGCAATCACATCTTAGAGAATGAAATAAATCCCCCGTCAGACACTCCGAATGCACACGAACCATTATTTCTTTTTTTGAATCTAATTTGCCCTTAACAAGCGCCAAATGATTTTTGTTATCGATACTTGTGCCATAAAGAATTAATTTAAAATCTCCAAACCTTGTTGGGAACTTTGTTTCTGTAATCCGTTTGACTAATTTTTCCATCCTCTGTTTGTAATGTATTAAATCCGCGATTGTGATAAACTTTAATCTATGTTTTTTCGCGAATTTAAAAAGCGCCTCGCCGCAGCACATTGTCCCATCTTCATTTATTATCTCACATATCACCCCCGCGGGATACAACCCGGCCAAAACAGCTAAATCAACAGATGCCTCAGTATGCCCGGCGCGGGTTAACACTCCGCCATCTTTTGCCCTTAAAGGGAAAATATGGCCCGGACGAACTAAGTCAGAAGGCCGCGCGCTAGAATCAATCGCGGCCTTTATCGTTACCGCCCTGTCATGCGGGGAAATACCCGTTGATATTCCTTTTTTCGCGTCAACCGACACAGTAAATGCTGTCTCCAAATGGTCTGTATTATCCGGTACCATCGCGGGTAATTTCAAAACATCCAGTCTTTTTCCTTTTAACGGCATGCAAACAAGGCCGCGCCCGTATTTAATCATACAATTAATCGCGGCCGGCGTAACCTTCTCAGCGCCCATTACAAGGTCACCTTCATTTTCCCTGTTTTTATCATCAACAACAATGACCAATTTCCCTTTTTTTATGTCCTCTATTGCTTCGTGAATGGTATTAAATTTCATATTTTCCACTCTTTATTTTATACGACTACGCCAATAATACGGTTTACGCCTGGTATGTGCTATAGAAACTATCCAGATCACATCTTGAAGTTCTATATAATAAATAATATATGGAAATCTATAAAGCAAACAACATCTTGCTCCATGTTTTTTTGTTGACCATCTTTCAGGATTTTCTTGAATTTTAGATAGCGCCCGACTTACTTCTTTCTCAAAATCCAATCCTAAACCAGTATATCTTGTTTCATAAAAATCCACGGCTTGCCATAATTCAAGCTCGGCTTCGCTATGAATAACAACATTTTTCATAAATATTTTGCTCGTATCTCTGCAAGTATTTCGTATGCAGGTCTTCCATCAGCTTTACCAGATTTAATTTCTTTTATACGTTTTTCTATTTCCTCATCCCAAGCTTTTTCAAAATCTTTATCCACTTCACTATCTAGATTTACAATAAGTTTGTGAACCAATTCAGCACGTTTCTCAATAGATAAATTGTTCACTTTACCCTCAATTTCTTGCAATAATGACGGCATACCTTTCCCTCCTTTCTCAATATCCACAACTCTTTAGAAAATCCGAATCAATTACTTTCCCCTCTTTTTGTGACAACATTTTCTTAACATACTTCGCCAAAATATCCACCTCAAGGTTTAGAATATCCCCTTCTTTCCTATTTCCCAAGTTCGTTGTTTTAATCGTCTGAGCAACCAACGACACAACAAAAAAATCCTTTCCAAGCTCCGCAATAGTTAAACTCACCCCGTCAACACTTACCGGCCCCTGCCGGACAAAATAACATGATAATTCCTTCGGAAAGGCGATAGTCAAACGCACCGCATTGGAATCTCTGTTTTTTTTAAGTACTTTCCCTATTCCATCAACATGCCCCAGCACAAAATGGCCGCCCATAAATCCCTCAGGCTTTACCGCCCTTTCCAGATTTACTTTATCCCGTATTTTTAAACAGCTGAAACTCGTCTTCTGCCAGGTCACAGGCATTACACTTGATTCAAAAAAATCTCCCCCGAAATCCTGAACAGTCAGACACACTCCATTTACAGCAATGCTGTCCCCAAGGTTAATATTGGAAATTTTATTAAATTCTATTATTAACTTGTTATTCCCGATTTTCTTTACTTTGCCTATTTCTTCAATAATGCCGGTGAACATAGTCGCTGTGCTCCAATAGTTTTCAGTTTTCAGTTTTCAGATTCCTACTGACAACTAACAACTGACAACTAACAACTATATTCGGGATATCCTTCAAAAAAATAATCCCGTCCAATTTGTCTAACAGTCACATCTTTTAATTTAATCGCGTCTCTCAACGCGTTTATTCCATTGCCTCCCACTGAACTGTACGCTTCCTTTCCGCCAATAATTATAGGGCTTATAAAAAACAATACCTTATCAATTAATCTAGAATCAAAAAAAGAGCCGTTTACCTCGCTTCCACCTTCAACCAATAAACTTGTAATATTCTTTTCTCCTAATTTTTCTAAAAGTTCATCCAGATTAATTCTATTTCTAACTTTCCTGACAAACAAAACTTCCGCGCCCATTTTTTCTATCTTTTTAACTTTCGACTTAGAAGCCAGATCGGTGGTGACAACAATCAATCCCCCTCTTTCCCCCTTGAAACCTGCCTGCGGTAGGCAGGAAGGGGGATTAAGGGGGATTTCTTTAAAAACATTAGAATCAAGGGGGATTCTACCCCGTGTATCAAGAATAACTTTGCTGGGATTTTTTTTAGTTCCCTTCCCGTGAGATGTCAAATATGGATTATCAAAAAGTACGGTTTTTATGCCAACCAACACGGCATCTGTTTTACTCCGCAAAGAATAAACATAATCCCGCGATTCCCCGCTTGTTATCCACTTTGAATCCCCACCCCTGGCGGCAATTTTGCCATCAAGGCTTACCCCCGCCTTCAAAATAACAAACGGCCTTTTTTGTGTAATAAATTTCAGGTAAATTTCATTTAAAAGCTTCGCCTTCTCTCCCAATACTCCAACCTTTACTTTTATGCCCGCTTTACGAAGCCTTTCAATTCCTTTTCCATTAACTATCGGATTTGGATCTTTATGCGCAATTATAACCTCTTTTATTCCGGATTTAATTATCATGTCTGTGCAGGGAGGCGTCCGGCCAAAATGATTGCACGGTTCTAAATTTACAAAAAGGGCCGCCCCTCTAACTGAATCACCTGCGGATATTATAGCATTAACCTCCGCATGGTTTCCGCCAAAACGTTCATGATACCCTCTGCCGATAATTTTCCCATCCTTAACTAAAATTGCCCCTACCACTGGATTGGGGCTGGTATAACCACTTCCCCTTTCAGCCAGGGACAACGCCTCGCACATATAAATGTCATTCATAATATCAAAATTCCAGTTGCCCAATCAATGGTTGTTCGACCCGTGCCGCCATTGTTTCTTCCAAACAATATTTTTTTAAATCACACGGAATATCAATAGGATATTTCCCATCAAAACACGCAAAACAAAAACTATTTTCCACTCCCGGATGCAACGCGTTTTTTAAACCATCCATGCTTAAATATGCCAATGAATCAACCTTTAAATATTTACGTATATCTTCCAAATCTATATTAGCAGCAATAAGCTCTTTTTGCTGCGGCGTGTCTATTCCATAAAAGCAAGGATGTTTCGAGGGGGGAGAACTAATTCTTAAATGGATCTCTTTCGCGCCGGCACTATACAACATCTTTATAATCTTTTTACAGCTTGTCCCCCGAACGATGGAATCATCAACCACAACAATCTTTTTTCCTTCTAAAACCTCTCTTACCGGATTAAGTTTAACCCGAACACCTACTTCTCTCATAAACTGATGCGGTTGAATAAATGTGCGGCCTATATAATGATTTCGTATAATACCGGTCTCAAACGGAATTCCGGACTCTTCAGAAAACCCAAGAGCCGCGCTTATTCCTGAATCAGGAACAGGAATCACAAAATCCACATCAGCCGGCGACTCTTTTGCCAGCATCTTCCCCAATCTTTTTCTCACTATATAAACATTTTGCCCAAAAATATTGCTATCAGGCCGGGAAAAATATATAAATTCAAAGGCGCAAAACGCATGCTTTTTTTTGGGAAAAGGATGGAACGAAGCAATACCGTTTTTATCAATAACTACCATCTCTCCCGGTTCTACATCGCGAATATATTCAGCGCCTATTAAATCCAACGCGCAGGTTTCAGACGTAACAATCCAGCCGCTAGGCCCTAATTTCCCTATGCAAAGCGGCCTAAAACCATAAGGGTCGCGGATTCCTATAAGTCTTTTGGCATCCATCAAAAGTATAGAATAAGCGCCTTCCACCTTTTCAAACGCGTCAATTACTGTTTTTTCAAATTCTGTTTTTTTAGAACTGGCAATAAGGTGAACTACAACTTCTGTATCCATTGAAGACTGGAAAATAGACCCTCTCTTCTCCAACTGATTTCTCAATTTTAACGCGTTCACAAAATTGCCATTGTGGGCAACCGCCAACGACCCGCCGTGATAATTAACTACCAAAGGCTGGGCATTTTTAAAAAAACTCGAACCGGTAGTCGAATATCGAACGTGCCCCAAAGCTATATGCCCATGAAGCCTCTTTAGGATATCCTCATTAAAAACATCCGATACCAACCCCATCCCTTTATGCGAAGTTACATTCTTTTCATCAGATACAACTATTCCAGCACTCTCCTGTCCTCGGTGTTGAAGCGAATAAAGCCCCAAATAAGCCAACCTGGCTGCGTCAGGATGGCCAAATATCCCAAAGACACCACATTTATCTTGATTTTTATCCAACATAAGAACAGATTATAATAAATTTTTAACAAATTGTCAATCTTATGGTAACCGGTCAGTCTTTGGTGGTAGCCGCAGGCTTTAGCCTGCGAAATACTGCGAAATAACAACGCAAGCTAAAGCTTGCGCCTACCAATTCCACCAATAACTGACCGATTACATCTTATGAGCCAAAAACAGTTGTCAAAAAATATCAACTTATGCTATACTACTCTATATATGTCAGGGAAAAAACTTAAAATTGATGACAGCATAAATATTGAAACACATAGCCATATCAAATATGACGCTTCCGGCGAACAACGCCGACAAGATGAAAAATTTTATGTAAGAGAAAAAAGTATGCTGGAGACCGGCGCGATATATTTTATTATTGCTGTCGGGACATTAATCGGAATTTTTATCTATTTCCGAATTCAATCTTATGACACGAAAAAACAAAATGCCATGATAGAGGCTTACGAAAAACAAGCCCAGAATAAAAAGCAGAAAAGCAGCTGCATAAGTGAAATAAACGCTTTAAGGAATTCTATATCTGAAATAAAAAGTACCGAGGTCGTAAAATATTCTTCAACGGAAATAGGGGAATCGGAAAATATGATTTTAAAAGCTGAAATGGAATTAAAAAAATTTAATTTTTCCAAAGTAACAGAACTTACCAAAAAAATAAAAGATAAACTTGACGAGGCATCCGACAAGGCCAAACGCGTTATGGATCAAAATAAAGAAAAGGAATTGGCTGAACAAAAAAAACGGGAAGAAAAACGACGGCTTGAAAAAGAAAAACAAAAACAAGCAGAAAAGAAAAGAAAAGAAATAGAACGGCAAAAACAAAGAAAAGATGCCCTTAAAAAACTGCAAGAAATTGAAAATATGATAAAACGTTAAATGGCATTGCGCCAATTACTGTTGGCATAAACATTTAATATTTTCTTTTGCTATTTCGCAATCAGGATCAAAACCAAGCGCTTTACGCAGATATTCAATTGCTTTTTTTGTATCCCCGCGTTCATTATAAACAACGCCAAGATTACAATACACCTGAGCAAGCGGAATATTATCAGCCGCGATTCTTTCCCAAAAAGAAACGGCCTCATTAACCTTTCCTGTCTTATAAGCTAAAACACCCAGGTTAAAAAAAACCTTAGGGTTTTTAGAATCATAATCCAGTGTCTTTTTCCAAAAACCCTCAGCTCTTTTTTTATCCCCATTACAATAATAAGCTACCCCAAGGTTATAATAGGCCTGGTGATATTCCGGTGATACCTCTACGGCCTTCTCAAAAAATTCTATCGCCTTTTCAAAATTTTTAGCATTAAAAAATTCTATCCCATTAAAAAAATAACACTCTGCTTCTTTATACTTTTTTTGTTCTTCAATAATCGCAGACGTCCCTTTTCCCTCATCCACCAATAAATCCAGTGTATATTTAGCCTTCGAATACATCGGATCAATTTTTAACACTTTTTCATAAGATGAAATAGCTTTATCAGTTTTTCCCATTAAATTATAAACATTTCCCATCAAATAATGTGCTTCAACAAAATTCGGATCAATACACAAAAGTTCATCCAGACATTCAACTGCCTTATCATATTGCCCACTGGACTGCAAATCAAAAGCCTTTTCAAAAAGCGCTTCTTTATCCTTAAGATCCATAATATTCACCCCCTTAATAATCGGACCACGTCACCAGCTTTAAAACATCTCCTTCCCAACTGGTGGCATGGGGTTGTCAATGTTAATAAGAAAAGATATTATCGGTGCTAGTCGCAAAGACTTTAGCCTGCGTAACATCTTACAAAAGCAAAATAATTGACAAATAATATACATTGTATATAATGCTTTGTAAACAACCCAGCCCTTCCTAAGGATAAAAGGAAGGATTAGGGGGCATAATTGCAACTATAGAAGGAAGGGCTGGGTGAAAAAACCAATTGCGCTTATAATCCTGGACGGATGGGGAATAAATAAAAAGAAAGAGGGTAATGCCTTTTTGCTCGCGAAAAAACCTAATATCGACGGGTTATTAAAAAATTATCCATCCACGCGGATTACGGCGTCAGGCAAGGAGGTTGGACTGCCTGAAGGACAGATGGGCAATTCCGAAGTCGGCCATCTAAATATCGGAGCGGGACGAATTGTCCGGCAATCCATATCCCGAATTTCCGAATCAATAAAAAACGGCAGCTTTTTTAAAAACAAAATCCTGTTAAGCACATTTAATAAAATCAAATCAAAAAATACAAACCTCCATATAATGGGTCTTCTCTCGGACGGCGGCGTCCACAGCCACATTGAACACCTTTTTGGGCTTTTGGATATGGCAAAACAAAACGGGATAAAAAATGTATTTATCCATTGTTTCCTCGACGGACGTGACGTCTCCCCAACCGCGGGCGCGGATTATTTGAGACAATTAGAAAAAAAACTCGAAGAGCTTAGGATAGGAAGTATCTCCACGATAATGGGCAGATATTACGCGATGGATCGTGACAAACGATGGGAAAGAATTAAATTGGCGTATGACGCAATGGTTCTGGGACAGGGTAAAAAGATGAAAAACGCTAAAGAATCCGTCGAAATTTCTTACAAAGAAGGTAAAACCGATGAATTCGTCACGCCCGTTGTATTAACTGACAATAATAATAATTCATTGGCAAAAATTTCTGATGGGGATACTGTGATTTTTTACAATTTTCGTCCTGACCGTGCGAGGCAAATCACTAAAAGTTTAATTTCAAACAACTTTATTGAATTTGAAAGGAAAATTTTCCCTAAAGTTGATTTTGTATGTTTTACTGAATATGAAAAAGATTTTAACCTTCCGGTTGTCTTCCAAACTGAAGACATTAAAAACGGTTTAGGAGAAATAATAAGTAAAGCCGGGTTAAAACAATTAAGAATTGCCGAAACGGAAAAATATGCGCATGTCACCTTTTTCTTTAACGGCGGCAGGGAAAAAATCTACAGCGGCGAAGACCGATGTTTAATACCCTCTTCCAAAGTTCCGACGTATGACATGAAACCGGAGATGAGCGCGTTTGAAGTTACAAAAGAATTGATAAAAAGAATAGAAAGCGATATTTACGATTTTATTGTCCTGAATTACGCCAATTTTGATATGGTCGGGCATACAGGCAATTTAAATGCCGCAATAGCCGCTGTTGAGGCAGTCGATACATGTCTTGGACAGGTAGTGGATATTATACTAAAAAAAGAAGGTATAATTCTTTTGACCGGAGACCATGGAAATATCGAAGAAATGATTGATGATGAAACATCTGAAATCCATACCGCGCATACAACTAACCCTGTCCCGCTTGTTTTTATCGGCGAGGAAAAATTGGAATTAAAACCCGGAATATTAGCTGATATGGCACCTACTATTTTAGGACTTTTTAAATTAGAAAAACCAAAAGAGATGACAGGAGAGAATCTAATTAAGTAGCAATGAAACAAAACAATATCATCCGGCCCACACAAGCCAAAGTTAAACAAGCCATCTTTAATATTTTTCAAAAAGAAATATTGGATTCCGAATTTCTGGACCTTTTTGCGGGGAAAGGCACTATCGGATTGGAGGCGCTGAACAGAGGCGCCAGTTGTGTTATTTGTGTTGACAATCATCCGTTGATAGCATGGGCGATTCGTAAACCACCCAAAATAACAATCTTAAAACAAGACGTTTTTTCCGCTATCAGGAGTCTTTATCAACAAGAGAAGAAATTTGATTTTATATTTGCCGACCCGCCTTATCATCAGAACCTATACCAGAAAATTTTGACAGGGATTACAAAATATGATATCCTTAAAAAATCCGGGTTTTTAATTTTAGAACATTATTGGAAAGAGAATTTGCCGGATGAAACAGAATTATTTAAACTTTGGCAAAAAAAAAGATACGGGGATACGGTGTTGACGATATACCGAAAAGATATAAACCCTAAACTCTAAACACGAAACACTAAATAAACCCAAAACTCAAAATTCAAAACGGTATTAAATTTGGGTTTAGAGTTTGTTTAGAGTTTAGGGTTTCGGATTTAGGGTTTAAAGGGGAGATTTGTGTCAAAAATCGCAGTTTATCCAGGAAGTTTTGATCCTGTAACCAACGGACATTTAGACCTTATTGAACGGGCATTGAATATTTTTGACAATATTATTGTCACGGTGGCAAAACATTCGCATAAAAAACTATTATTCACACTTGAAGAAAGAGTGGAAATATTAAAAAAAGCTGTTAAAAATTTCAAGAATGTCAGAATCGACACTTTTGATGACCTGCTTGTCAATTATATGAAAACACAAAATGCCCATGTTATCATCCGCGGGGTAAGAGCCATGACCGATTTTGAATATGAATTCCAGATGGCTCTGATGAACCGGAAACTCGATTGTAAAATTGAAACAATCTTTCTTATGCCGAATGAAATCTATTCCTATGTATCTTCAAGTGTAATAAAAGAAGTCGCTTCTTACGGAGGAAACATTAACGATCTGGTTCCTGATATAGTCAGGGATAAAATTGGAGTCAAACTGAATAAAAATGCATCTGGTAAATAAAATAACCCTATCCCGATTTTTTTTTGCGATAATATTCTATTTCCTTTTTGAACCCAAAAATATATTTTTTAATTATTTGGCGTTTGCGTGTTTTGTCCTTGCTGCAATTAGTGATTTTTATGACGGCCGTATGGCAAGACAGTATAACATCGTCACAAAATTCGGGCAAATGGTTGACCCGTTAGCGGATAAACTTCTGCTGCTTTGCGCCCTTCTTGCTTTCATGCAAAGGGAAATCATTCCCGGCTGGATGGTTATAATTATACTGGGCAGGGAATTTCTGGTTATGGGAATCCGTATCCTGTCCAGCGCAAAGGGAGATGTTATCCCTGCAAGGGAATCAGGCAAATACAAAACTGTAAATCAACTTGAAATGATAATAATAAGTTTATGCCTTATTCTCTTCCATGATACCTTCAACCATTTTTTTATTCCTCTTGAACAAATCTTAAATCACAACACATTTTTAGACAAACTAACATTGTGGATTTTTAATTCAGGCCCGTATTACTTAATGTTTTCGACAGTAGTAATTACCGTCCTTTCCGGCATTGAATATTACAATAATAACAAGGAATTGATAAATGAATAAGCGGCAGGAAAATCTTGTGAAAATTTTCGCGAGTTTATTTGTCGGATATTCCCCTGTCGCGCCCGGAACATTTGGGACATTGATTGGAATTCCTTTCTATCTCATTTTTTCTCTCAAAGGATATAAAGTTTATATAATTTTCACACTATTATTTCTCATTTTAGGAATAAAAATCTCGTCCATCGCGGAAAGACTATTTAATGAACATGACAGCCAAAAAATTATTATCGATGAAATAGCGGGATTTCTGATAACAATGTTATTCATTCCTTTAAAAATAAAGTTTATTATCCTGGGATTTATATTTTTTAGAATTATGGATATTTGGAAGCCTGTCCCAATTTACAATTTACAAAAATTACCCGGCGGCTTTGGTATAATGGCAGATGATATTATGGCGGGAATTTACAGCAATATCATCCTGCAGATACTTGTCAGGATATAAAAAATGAACCACAGAGATCACAGAGAAA
>JBDROR010000225.1:0-7264 GCA_043809805.1 bacterium | reverse complement strand
ACGGCAGCGAAAAATTCTTTGCTTTCAAAAGCTTTTGGCGAATAATCAATCGCGGTAGCGTAAATATCGGTGATTTTTTGATAAATCATCCGCTCGCTGGTGCGAATATCTTTAATTTCTTCGTAAAGTTCATCAAAATATCTGGCGCTGAAACGAGAGCCATATTTCATTCGATTGACATCCAAGGCGTAGCCTTTATGAATATAATTTTTCAAAATTTTCGTCGCCCACTGGCGAAACTGCGCACCTCGCTCGGAACTTACTCGATAACCAACGGCAATAATAGCCTCAAGACTATAAAAAATTACCTTTCGGGAAACCTCTCTTTCGCCCTCTTTTTGAACAACCGAGAATTCCTCGGTAGTTGATTTTCGGTCAACTTCATTTTCTTTATAAATATTTTTTAAGTGAAGTGAAATATTATCCGTTGAGCAATCAAAAAGTTCAGCCATTTTTTTCTGCGTTAACCAAATATTTGCTTCCGCAAGCAAAACCTCAATATTCACAGAGCCGTCCGGTGTTTGATAAAAAGCGATTTGATTATCAGGTAGTTTTTTCATGGTTATATCTTATCTTTTATAACAGGGTTTATCAATAGTTATTTTCACTACTGGATTCCCGCTTTCGCGGGAATGACAGCTACACTACGTCTTATTTTCGCAATGAAGCCTTAGAGAAAACGTGGTCGGGAATATCCACATTAAATTCAATACTGTCGATGATTGATTCCGTGCCTTCACCTGATGCCAACACGTCTTTAAAAACCGCTCTTTTGGGATACCAGCGGGCCTGCACCTCGAAAACTTCTTTAATCTCGAATGTTTTTAAAAGTTTACCGCTTTTAGCAAAACGATCTTCCCTGAGAGGAAGGTAACGTTTCTTATCAACCCACATCTTTCGTGAATGGTAGGACAATCCTTCTTTTTTGGCGGAAAGCTCAAGAACATAGCAATCACGCCCGCTTATGTTTTCTTCTCCGGTAAGTTCCGCGCGGTACATATTGCTCAGCTTCGGATCCTCCATATAATCTTCGTAAGATATATCAGAGCCCATCATCGAACGCCTGAGCATATGCCCGGCAATCTTGATTGTGCGATCCGTCGCCGGGGAATATATCCACAACTCATCGCCAAGTTTGAGCATCTTCGTGTCTTTTTCCCGCGGCGGTGAAAGGTATTCTGTAAAAGCCTTATCCCTGCCCTGCACCCAGGATCGCGCCTGCATAGTGCGGGTGCCCCTTCTTCCTTTTATGATCATGGTACTCGTAATTTTGCGGTTCTCGGCTGTATAATTCGCGTCGATTTTCTCAAGAATGCTGCTGCCGGAAATCTCGTTGGCTTGAACAACTCTACAGTGTGTTATTAATAACAACAGGATGATAATTTTTTTCATCCGTAAATCCCCCTTTAATCCCCCTTTGCCAAAGGGGGAAATAGGGGGATTTTCATTTTCCTTTGTGCCAACAAGCTGGCATGGATGTTTCATGTCTCCAGCTCCTTAAATAATTGGGCGGTTTGCCTCTTATAAATTCCGATACCGGCAAACATTGAGCCGATTACGGAAGCGAATACTCCGGGGAAAAAACCTATAACATAACTTGCCGGTGTTACCTGCGCCCGTATAACATTCGACAACAGCATGCTTGATCTAGGCACCATACTGCTGAAATCTATCCCTGTATATTGCATGTAGAATGAAATACTTAACCCAATAATTGTACCCAATACGGAACCCGCGATACCTATCATTATTGACTCAAATATCATCCAACGGTATAAATTGCCCTTTGATTCACCGATGGCCAGACGCACACCGATTTCGCCATAACGCCTGAGGCCGTTCATCAATCCCGAGTTCCAAAGGACGATAGACATAGCCAGAACAAAAATACCGACTATGATACTGCCCATAGATCTGGCATATATCAGGTATTCATCCATATTATTCTGCTGGCCAAGAGAAAGCATTATTGGTGAGAATTCATCATTTGTTTTTGTGAATTTTTTATTGAATTTATCCGCCGCCTTTACCATATCATCATTGGAATAAAGCATATCTTTCGAATACCCTACGATTTCGCTCGCGCTGTCAGGCATATCAAGAGCGAACTGCATATCCCCGATATCGGCGATTATCGTGCCCCTGTCCATCGCGACCATGCCGAAATACACCGTTCCGGAAACTTTAAAATTGTGTACAGCCATAGCTCCATGCATTGTTGAACCGATGAGAGTCACTGTTCCGCCGATATCTATATTCATTTTTTTCGCTAACTCATCACTTATTAATATCTCGTTTTTTTGTTCCGGGTAACGCCCCCGCGCGATGGATTTCTCTATATTAAAAAGTCCTTTCTCCGGTGAATCACTATTAAAAAGATCAAGCCCTAAACCAAAAGCAGGTCCTTGCGCCGCTGTTTCCCCGTTTTCATCGGGAACATCAAGAAGTCCTCCAAAGCGAATCCGCGAAGTCCAGATCATATCTTTTTCATTATCTCTCAACCAATTAAGCATATCGGATGACCCAATAATGGCTAAATCATTCGGCGTCTGGTCAGCCAGCTCTTGATACGCTTGAGTCACAATCTTTACATGGCCCGTGTCGAATTTAGCGGTTGAGCTTATCAAATCATTCATAACCCCTTGCATAAAGCAGTAAAAGAGAACAGTTAGAAAAGCGCCGACACTGACCATCAGTATAGGGAATAAACTGCGGGAACGATCCCTGACCAATCCTTTTATAATAAATTTAATCATGCTGTTTTTCCCTTTAACGCTTCGGTCGGCTTGAGTTTGGCTATTTCACGTGTCGGCAGGAAACTGACGATAGTTACGATTATCATAATCAACACAACAGTCCCCAAGATAAGTCCCGCGCCGTAAACAGGATAGAGCCGATCCGCTAACGCGTAACCATAGTCTTCCGTCACTTGCGGAAGAGCCATGCCTTTTACCGAAAATAAGTATAAAATAGGCGTACCGATAACCAATGATACAATTAGCGCGAGGACCCCATGAAATACCCCTTCCATCGTAAAAAGGGATATCACCTGAATTCTGGTCATACCCAATGCCATTAAGGTGCCGATTTCTTTTCTCCGCCTGAAGATCGAGAGTACCTGCGTGTCAAAAACCGCTAACATGCCTAAAAACAGTAAAAGAGAGTACATAATACCGGCTGAAACTTTTTTAGACTTAACCATCTCCGTGAGATCTCTTATCAAAAACGCCTGATTTCTGAATTGCCAACCCGCGTAACCATCATATTCCGAGACATCCTGACTTATGGTGACAATTGTGGCTTCGTCCCGCATAACGGTCATTTCTCGTAATCGATCAAGGGGGACCCAAAGAACACCACTGTCGATTGTGGGAACTTGCGTACTCATAATATGGACTATTTTCCCCTCAACAGCGTCAAAAGTGCCGCTCACATCCCTCCAGCGTATTGTTAGATAATCACCTACATGGAGATTTTTACTTTTTGCCATTCTTTTTCCGATAAGAACCGGCAGATCCTCTTCTGTGATATCAAGAGAATTTGACGGTATGTTCAATACTGTCTGGGACGGTTCGATCCCCCGAAGCTGCGCGGTCTGCATTCTCCCCGCGGGATATATCGCGGCTTGACGGATAAGAATAGGAGCGGCTTTTTTCCGCTTTATCATTTCCATTAAACCTGCCGGTATTTTTCCATGGCTTTCTTCGAGCGATAATCCGTCAAGAGGGTCGTAATTTTCATGCCAATACTGTCCCCCGGCAACCTCGTCATCAATCATCACCCTGGAACTATCCTCAAGCATTCCGTTATATAGCCCTTGGAATCCAACGATAAATAAAAATGTCAAAGCAAGCACAGCCACGTTCAGCCATGTCCGGAGTCCGGCATCCTTGATATTGCGGTAAGCTAATTTTACGCCTAGCATTTTATAAGGTCTCCTTTGCGCACAACCATTAGAAAAGGGAGATTAAGAGGAATTTCAAGATGAACTTTATTGAAAAATCCCCCTCTTTCCCCCTTTTTCAAAGGGGGATTTCATATCTGTTCCACCCTTTATCCACTATTTCATCTTTAACGACCCGGCCGTCAATTAAATGGACTTTGCGCCTCAAATATTTCATAACCTTTTGGTCATGTGTCGCGAAAATAAAGGTTGTTTCAATCTCCTTATTGAGCCTGACCATCATTTCTAAAATATTGTAGGAATTATCACTGTCAAGATTGGCGGTAGGTTCATCCGCCAAAATCAATTCCGGCCGCTTCACTACCGCTCTGGCCACAGCCACGCGCTGGCATTGGCCGCCGGAAAGCTGTGCCGGTTTTGAGTTTATTTTATCCATCAATCCCACCCATTCCAAAGCGTCGAGAACTTTTTTATTTCGCTCTTCTTTTGGCATTTTTAATAACAATAGAGGGAATTCAACATTTTCGTAAACGCTGTATACGGGAAGCAAATTATATGTCTGAAAAATAAAACCTATATGATGATTTCTCAGTCCGGCCGCTTTTTTGTGGGATAAATTTTCAATATTGTTATCCAGAACAACAATGTTGCCTTCTGAAGGAGCGTCAAGCGCCCCTATAATATTCAGCAGTGTCGTTTTACCGGAGCCGCTGGGACCTATTAATCCGCAAAATTCTCCTTTTTTGAATTCAAGGTCGATATTATCGAGCGCCGTGAATTTCCTGCCCCCGATTGGATATCTTTTTGTCAATCCTTTTATTTTAATGATGGACATTAGTTGCCCCCCTTTAACATTCTGATCGTAATTGGTCAGTTATCTGGTGGTAGCCGTAGGCTTTAGCCTGCGTAAACCTGTGAAATAACAACGCAACCTAAAGGTTGCGGCTACCAATTCCCACGGATTACTTCCGATTAGTAATTATACGCGACTGTGCACAGCGCGCCTGTTCCGGAATATACGTTGTCTGTGTCACTGCTGTTGTGGAAAACAGTCACATTTGTAAGCCATTTGTCATACGCGCGCTGCCAGCTTACGTTGGGATAAAAATTGTCTTTCTGCCAATCAAAATATCCAATCGCGGTAATAGTGTCAAGTACGCCTGTGCTGAAATCCACTGAAATCGCCGAAGTCGTATGGCCGGCGGATTTTATAGAATGCTCTCCAAGAACATGCACACCCGGGCCGGTATCGAAGGTATAATCGGCTCCAACCGTAAGATATTTTTTATTTAGAATCGCCTCAGACCATAAACCAATACCCAGATCAAAACTGCCGTCTATGGCATAACGATTTTCTGAGTCGTCATCCATAGAGGCAACGCGTCCGTGATGATAAGTAAAAGCTATTTCGCCTTTAGGCGCGGGAAATTGATATCTGCCGCCAAATTCGGGTTTACGCGCGTCCATCGCCCATGTCCATATATTAGAATTATTGAGAAAATAATACCGTCCGAGCAAGGCGTAAACACCATCTGTTAATTCTAATGGATCGCGCGGGTCGATCTGGTCAAACCATTGCAAAGAATGAAGTATCCGGGCAGGGCCAAAATTTATCCTTTGGAGGCCAACCCGCGCCTCATACTGATTTCCTGACAGACGTATCCAAGATCGGTAAAACTCAGCGCCGGCATTATCTTTTAATTCCAGCGAAACTTCGGCGTCTATTGTCAGTTCTTTATTCAAATTTTTGGAAACGGTTATTTCAGGAATGTATCTGACCCCCGATTTACCATCGATGTTGTCATTGCATGCTCCCCAAACAGAAATTTGTCCATTATGCTCAAATGAATCAGCATGGCAATGCCGGGAAGATATAGATATAGATAAAGAAATAATAAAACATAATAAAACAAAAATATTAATTTGAACCCTGCCAATGGACATTGTATATTTCCTCTGAAAATATCCATCGATGGGCTTCACCCATCGCTATGATATTACACCCCTTCGGGGTTTCGCAATTCGGCAATCCCCTCACAACCCACCCCATTCAGGCGTCCGCCTCTACAATAGATTATTCTCTCCCGCTCGGAATGACAACAATTCGACCGAACCACTTTGTCATTAAACTATTCTATCATAAAATACAATTGCTTGACTTATAATAAATACAGACGGCAAATTTCACGACTAGTATTTGACAAACAATATTTTTATGATATAATTTCACTTTAGTAAACAGGCAAGTATAATGAAAATTATACTAGGGGAATAAGATGCTTAAATATATGCGAAATAATTTAAAGATTATTATGTGGATAATTATTGGAACATTTCTCGGAACTATATTTGTGTCATGGGGAATGGGCGGCGCGCAGCAGCAACAAAATGCAGCCGCAAAAATTAATGGTAAAAAGATACCTCTGACCGAATATTACGGGATTTTAAACCGCTATTATAATTTCTACCAGAAAGTCTATAAGGAAAATTTTAGCCCTGAAGTTCTTAAAAAAATGAATTTGGAAAAAATGGCGATGGACCAGGTTATCAGGGATACATTGGTTGGTAAAAAAGCGGAAGAAATGGGTATTATTGCCTCTGATGAAGAAATTATAAATTATTTCAAAAGTTATGACGACTTCAAAACCGACGGGAAGTTTGACCCCGGAAAATTTAGCCAGGTAAACAAAGTTAAGGGTGTTGATTGGAATCAGCAGGAAAAACAAATTCGTAAGGAGATAACGCGGATAAAAATAGAAAGTATTATTAAAGACGGCGTTGTCGTTTCTGACAAGGAAATTGAATTCAGGTATTTATTTGAAAACAAAGGGAAACAAATAGGCCTTGAAAAATTTGTCCAGGCTAAAGATGAATTAAGAAACCGGGTATTACAGGAAAAAAAATATAAACATCTTGAAAACTGGTATGAAGATATGAGAAAAAAATCAAATATTATAGTATATAATTTAAATTAGTACTTAATATTCACCGTATGGTACCATTTTAATCCGTTTAGCTATTTCCCGCAACAGATTATAGTCTTTATCTTCAACCTCGACAAAACCATCAAGCCAAGCACGTTTTAATATGGACAAATGTTCCCCGTTCACCTCTACCGTATCTTCCGGTTTTAAATTTAAAAGAGCCGATTTAACCTGTTGAATTAACTTATCATCAATCTCTTTTCTCGCGGCCAACGTGCAGTAAGTTACCATCTCTGATTTGGCAATGACACGAAAATCATTCGCTTCAAATTGTTTATCCGCTATCGCGGTTCTGAGATCCTCTAACGGGGTCGCTCCCGCGTCAAAGGCCTGATAATAAACAGCATAAAGCACCTTTTCATGTTTAAAAGAACCT
>JBDROR010000224.1:0-16085 GCA_043809805.1 bacterium | reverse complement strand
AAAATAATGTTTTTAATGTTGGTTTTAACGGCGAGAATTACAGAAAAATACAAATAGCCGAGTTCGTTAAAGGTTTCATATCCGATGTCCATGTAGACATCATAAAAAAGGGAGCGGATCTTAGAGACTATCAGGTTGATTTTTCAAAACTTAAAAAGTTCTTGAATATTGAGAAAACTTTTACTCCCCAAGATGGGATAGGAGAGGTTTTGAATTTATTGCGTGAGGGAATTATTCAAAACCCTAGTCAAAGTTATTATTATAATCTCACTCCTGACTTATTAGAAAGTCAATTACTAGATAGGGTTAGCGATAATGTAGTTTAAAAGATTATGAATATGAAATTTTCTGTAGAAAAGTCAGCAAGGTCTTCAAGGACATTTTTCCAAATAATAGATTTTATTAAATCTCTTTATCCTGATGAGAGCCCTGTTCCCTTGCACGCTCCGCGGTTCACAGGTAACGAAAAAAAATATGTTATTGACGCGATTGACTCCACTTTTGTTTCGAGTGTAGGCAGATACGTTGATCGTTTCGAGAAGATGATATGTGAAATAACAGGCGCGAAATATGCCGTAGCTATAGTTAACGGCACATGTGCTTTGCATATTGCCTTAAAACTTGCCGGTGTTCAATTTGGTGATGAAGTAATTACTCAGCCCTTAAGCTTTGTAGCAACGGCCAATGCCATTTCACATTGCGGAGCAAACCCTATATTTCTTGATGTTGATAGGCAAACTTTAGGGCTTGATCCAATAGCTTTAGAAGAATTTTTAAAAACTAATACGCGGGTAAAAGCCCAAGGCTGCTATAATATCATTACCGGTAAACGGATCGCGGCGTGTTTGCCCATGCATACTTTCGGCCATCCTTGCCGGATTGATGCTATTGCTGACGTTTGCCGGCGCTATGAAATAGCTCTTGTTGAAGACGCTGCCGAAGCGCTTGGCAGTATATATAAAGGTAAATATACAGGAACTTTTGGACATCTTGGTATTTATAGTTTTAACGGTAATAAGATAACGACTTGCGGCGGAGGCGGAGCCATTGTGACTAATGATGGAAATTTAGCGAAAAAGGCAAAACATATAACTACTACAGCTAAAGTGCCCCACCCTTACGAATATATTCATGATGCTATAGGCTATAATTACCGCATGCCGAATATTAACGCTGCCTTAGCATGCGCTCAATTAGAACAACTTGACTTTTCCATTGAAAAGAAACGCGGCTATGCTAAAATATATCAAGATTTTTTTGGATCTCTTGACATTACTTTTGTTTGTGAACCATGCCAAGCTCGTTCAAATTATTGGCTAAACGCCATTATCCTGTCTGACCGCGAAATGCGTGATGAATTTTTAAAAGTGACAAATGAAGCCAAGATCATGACTCGTCCTGTCTGGAAACTGTTGAACAAACTTGATATGTATAAAATATGTCAGACAGATTCTTTGGTTAATGCTAAGTGGCTTGAAGGCCGAATTGTTAATATTCCCAGCAGTGTGTATATATCGAAAATATGATTTTTATAATAAAGTTTTCTAAGGAGGATTTTATAAGATGGATGATTTGTATGAGATTATTTCTGAAGTTTTTGAGATTGATGTAAAAGATATTAATGGTGAATTAGGCCCTGATGATATAGAAACCTGGGATTCTTTAGGGCAATTAAGACTGATTACGTCCTTAGAATCATATTATAAAATAACTTTTGAAATAGCAGAAATATTTGAAATTTTTAAAGTTGGGGATATTATAAGGCTTTTAAAAAATAGAAAGTTGGTATAAATGAAAAAATTTTACAGAATAGAAGAATGCAGAAGCCTTAGTGATATTTTGAGGTTTCAGGCCTTAAGATATCCTGAACAATCATGGCTCTATGATGGAAACGTAGGAAAGAGCTATACCTTCAAAATAATTGATGATATGGTAGACAAAGCGGTTTCTTTTTTTAAGCAAAAAAAATGTTTGCCCGGAGAGATTATCTCGACGGTAATAGATAATCGGTTTGAATATATAATTATTTTTTTAGCCGCGCATAGATTAGGGTTAATATTCAATCCCTTCCCTTTTAATTTGAATGCTCAGGATGTTCATAAATACTTAAATTACATAGAACCTAAATTAGTTTTTTGTCAAGATAAGCATTTTTGTAATTTAAAATCAAAAGGATGGCCGGTTGAATTAATAGCGGATAAAGAGCGGGGAAATATTTTTCTTGAGGCATTGCAGGTGTTGAATAAATCAGATATTAAGGATTTCGCACCTCTTGATAATGAGACAGCTTGTATTTATTATTCTTCAGGAACAACAGGCAATCCCAAGGGGATTATGTATTCACATAGGAATATTATCGAGAATATATCTTCCGTAGTAAGAGGATTTGGATGGGGCAGGCAAGATAATCATCTTGTTATTTTGCCGCTGGGGCATACCGCGGCTATTAATTATTCTTTTTTACCTTGTTTGTATTCCGGAGCGAGGATAGTGCTGTTTGAATCTTTCTGGAAAATAAGAAATAATTTTTGGAAATATGTTGAAGAGTTTAATATAACATATATTGAGGTTGTACCTTCAATTTTATTTTCAATCGTAAATACTTCCTATAACGATTATGAAAAAACGAGAATTAAGCAATTAAAATATATTGGCTGCGGTTCGGCTCCGCTGCCGCTGGAGATTCAAAAAAAAATGGAGGAAAAATATCAGCTTAAGGTTGCTAATTTATATGGGTTATCCGAAACAGGGCCTACTCATATAGATAATCCTTTAGAATTTGCTTGGAAGCCGGGCAGTATAGGCCGTCCTTTGGACGTAAACAATGTTATCATAGTAAACGATAATGGCGAAGAAGTTCAGGATGGGGTTGTTGGAGAAATATCGGTAAGCGGCCTGAATGTTTTTACGGGCTATTATAAGAATAATGCGGCGTATAAGGAGGTCTTTAATAATGGATATTTTCTTACCGGTGATTTAGGATACAGAGATTCTAAGGGAATATTCTATTTTACTGAAAGAAAAAAGGATTTAATCATAAAAGGCGGGGTAAATATTTTTCCCGGAGAAATCGATGAAGTTATTTTCGCGCATCCTTTAGTTAAAGAATCATTAACTGTTGGGATATCTCATCAGTATTTGGGAGAGTTAATAAAAAGTTATATAGTGGTTAAAGAAGGTAAAAATCTTGATGAAGATGAAATAAAAATATTTTGCCGGGATAGATTAGGTGAATTTAAATCTCCGGATCAATTTATTTTTGTTGATGATATCCCCAAGGGGCCGTCGGGAAAATTGTTAAGAAGAAGGTTGAAAGAATATGAATCAAGTAAAAATCAAAACATTTAAGAATGAGCTAAATATCGCGAAAAGGGCCGCTGAGGAAGCCGGAAAAATACTGCTTAAACTATTTTTGAATAAGAATCATGTAATAAGAAAATCAGCTAAAGAATTAGTTTCAGGGGCGGATATTGAGTCTCAGAAAATAATTGAAGTTATTCTTAAAAATGAGTTTCCTAATTACCAAAGTTACTCTGAGGAAAAGAGGGTACAGCAAGATTATTCCGCTGACGCTCCTTTTTGGATTATCGATCCTTTGGATGGAACGCATAATTATATTGCCGGGCTTCCTTTCTATGGTGTTTCTATCGCCTTAGCGGATATTCATAATTTTTATCTAGGAGTTATTTATTTGCCATTTTTCGATTCTTTATTTTGGGCGGTAAAAGACTCTGGCGCGTATTGTAATGAGGCGAAGATAAAATCTTCGCAAAATAGCGATCTTTCAAAAAGTATGATTGCTTATGATAATCATTTTCATCTCAATTCGAATAGTTTTAAAAATTATAAAAAATTAGTAGATAAATCTTTTACAACAAGAATTACAGGGTCTGCCGTCTATGATTTGTGCCTTGCCGCGTCGGGAAAAATTGACGCGAGAATTTGGAATAATACCAAAATTTGTGATGTAGCCGCGGGTGTAACAATAATTAGTGAAGCAGGAGGAAGTATTACTGATTTTAACGGCGCAGCTTTAAATTTATCCGTAAAAGATGTTATTGCCTCTAATGGCAGAGTTCATAATGAAATTATAACAGTAATAACTGGAGGGCGGTGATTAAAATGAAACCAATTATTGGGATAACAATGGGAGATGCTGCTGGAATTGGAGCTGAAATAACAGCCAAAATGTTTAAATATGAAAAAATTTATTCGATATGCAGCCCTGTGTTGATTGGGTCTAAAATTGTTTTAGAAGATATCATAAATATTCTTCAGATAAGCAATTTAGAACTTAAGTGTATAAAGAATATTGAAGATTCTCTATGGGAAGATAATGTCATTAACTTGATAGATCTTGATAATATTAAGTCCGGAGATTATAAATTTGGAAAAATCAGTCCAGTGACTGGTAAAGCTTCCGGAGAATATATTGCTAAGGGAATACAAATGGCAATTAGTAATCAAATAGATGCCATAGTTACTAACCCCATTCATAAAGAATCATTTACTTTGGGAGGGTATGGTAAGAAATATGCCGGGCATACTGAAATGTTGGCAGATTTAACAGGGATAGAGGATTATACAATGATGCTGGTTGCTGGAAACTTAAGGGTTGTCCATGTTTCAACGCATGTTTCTTTAAAAAAAGCGGTAGGAATGGTTGAAAAGAGCCGAATTTTAAAAGTTATAAAGATTGCCAATGAGGCATGTAATTTATTAGGCATTCGAAATCCAAAAATTGTTGTAGCAGGCTTAAATCCTCATTGCGGAGAAGGTGGTTTATTTGGAGACGAAGAAATAAGAGAAATTATCCCAGCTGTAGAAAAGGCTCAAGCATTGGGAATTAATGCTCTGGGTCCGCTGCCTTCGGATAGTGTTTTCGCTAAAGCCTTAGGAGGGGTATATGATGTTGTTGTAACTATGTATCATGATCAAGGCCATATTCCTACAAAAACCGTAGGCTTTGTATGGGACAAAGATTCAAATTCTTGGGGGAAAATGCATGGAGTGAATGTTACTCTTGGTCTCCCTATCATTAGAACCTCAGTTGACCATGGAACTGCCTTTGGCAAAGCCGGCAAAGGCTCTGCTGATTATACGAGTCTATTTGAAGCGCTTAAATACGCGGTAACAATGGCTAAGAATAAAAAACAGGCAGTAGGATAATGGATATTAATGAAAAAAATATAATTGTAACAGGCGGAGCCGGCGGAATCGGATTTTGTATTATACAAAGCCTGTTAAAGAAAAATGCTGTTGTTGCCGCGGTAGATTTAGATCAGGATAAGCTTAATGATTTAGAAAACAAGTGTTTATCCTTACCGGGGAAAGTATTCTGTTATTGCGGAGATGTTGGGGATATAAATTTTGCCGAATTCGTGACTAATGATTTTTTTAACAGGCGCGGGCAGATAGATGCTTTGGTAAATAACGCCGCTATACTTAAAGACGCGCCGTTGGCTAGTATTTTTAAGGGAAAGATTAATAAATTTCCCATTGAGGTATGGGATGAGACAATCTCTTCAAATCTTCGGGGAGTTTTTTGTTTTGGCCGAGAAGTAGCTGAAAAGATGATAAGCAAAAGAACTCGTGGCGTTATTATTAATGTTAGTTCAATTTCTGCTACAGGAAATATAGGTCAAAGCGCTTATGCGGCTGCCAAAGCGGGTGTAAATGCGTTAACAGTAACTTGGGCTTCGGAATTATCTCATTTTGGTATTCGTGTTGCGGGAATTGCCCCAGGAATGACTGATACTGACATGCCGAAGAATTCAATGAACCAGTCGGCAATTTTAGAATGGGTTAAGAAAACACCGGTTAGAAGGATGGGTTTCCCCGAAGAGATAGCTGATGGAATTAATTTTATCCTGCAAAACGATTTTTTTTGCGGAAGAGTTTTGGAAATTGATGGCGGGTTAAGGATGTGAAAAAGGTTATATCTTGGAGGTGAAATGGATTTAAAGAAAATACTTATTTTTAGTGCCGGAGAAGGAAGTCAGGAAATAGTACGGGTTATTATTGAGGATATAAATAGAATTAAGCCAACTTGGGAGATACTTGGCTTTGTGGATATCAATCGTGAAAAGGTTGGAACAGAAATAGCTGGATATCCGGTTTTTGGCGAATCACCTGAGGCTGAGGTTGATTCTGATGAAATATTTGGGATTTGCGGCGTTATGAATTGCGAATTAAGACAAAAAATTATTGAAGATGAGATTGAGAAAAAAGGATTTAATTTAGCTTCGTTAATTCATCCTTCAGCGATGAAGCTTGATGATTTTCAATCAGGGCCAGGCTTAATAATGTATCCGGGCGTAAAAGTCAGTTATGGTGTTAGGTTGGGTAAAGGTGTGTTTATTAATTATAACAGTATGTTGGGTCATCATGTATCCATTGATGACTACACATTCATCGCTCCGTCGGTAACAATTAACGCGCGTTGTTTAATAGGTAAGTTATGTATGATAGGTTCAGGCGCGACATTTGTCCCAGGAGTTTCTGTCGGAGACAAAGCTGCGGTGGGAGTCGGTACTACTATTTTTTCAACAGTAAAATCAGGGATAGCGGTTACGGATTTTCCCAGAAAGATTACAAAATGAAAAAAACGAATATCATTTTTGTTGTTCCCCCGGCAATCCCTATAGAGGAATTTCTTAGAGATGACCCCACTACTGGATGGACATATCCGTCTATTCCTCTGGGTATACTGTCAATAGCTTCATATGTTGGAGCGTACGCAAAGGATGTAGATTTTACAATACTGGATCTCAGTGTTGAAATATCAAGTTTTATTAACGATTCAAACGGATTATCGTTAAATGATTTCATAAAACAGCAAATGTCAGATCGTTGCAAGGGCAAGTCGCCTGATATTATTGGTATTTCAGCAATCTTTAATTCCAATGGAGGGTATTTGCATTTTATTTCTAGTCAGGCAAAGGGGTTATGGCCGGATGTGCTGGTTGTGGCTGGTGGCGGTTTACCTACAAATATGCCCGAATATGTTTTTGAAAACGCTCCGGATGTTGATGCCCTTAATATTGGAGAAGGTGAAAAATCTTTTTTAGAATTGGTCCTTGCCGACGATAGAAAAGTGTATCTTTCTTCTGCCCAAGGTTGGATGACAAAAGGAAGAATCAATTCTACTTCTGCTGCACCGGTAATATCTGATTTAGATGAAATTCCTTTTTTAAGATATGATCTAATTGATATTAAGAGTTATCAGGGTTATCACCATCAGGGAACCGAGGGTGGTAAAACATTAGCAGTGCCGATTATGACTTCTCGCGGCTGTCCTTATCGTTGCAATTTTTGTTCTTCGCACACAGTCCATGGTCGGAGGATACGTCATTATAGCACAAATAGGATTTTGGCGGATATTTGTAGGTTAAAAGAAGATTTTAATATTAAGAATATACTTGTCGAAGATGATCTTTTTTTAGGTAATAAAAAAGAGGCTTTACAGGTTTTGGACAGTATTTCTCAGAAAAATCTGACAGTGGAATTTACAAACGGACTTTCTGTTAACCATATTGATGAAGAGATATCTGAGGCATTGAGGAGTTCTGGAGTTGAAATGGCTTCATTAGCTGTTGAATCCGGATGTGAGCGTGTACTTAATGAGATTATTCATAAACCTTATAAAAAACTGTCAAGAGTGCGTGAGGTAGTAAAATTATTGCGTGAAAAAGATATATATATACGGGCATTTTTTGTTATTGGTTTTCCTGGAGAGACAATGGAAGAGTTGATGGAAACGGTTAGTTTCATGAAGGATGTGGGTTTTAACTGGTGTGCGGTTATGATTGCAACACCAATCGCCGGGAGTGAACTTTATGAATATTGCAAAAAAAATAACCTACTTATGTCTGATAAAGAAGATGATTTTCACTTTGGAAAATGCAGTATTAAATTGTTGCATTCAACACCCGAAGAATTTGAAAAGTTAAGATATTTAATAAATTTAGAAGTTAACTTTGTTGAGAACTATGACTTGAAAAACGGTCACCTAAGGCTTGCTTTGAACGGTTTTCAAGATGTGATAAATCGTGTACCTAAGCATGCCTTTGCTCATTACTATTCTTCGTTATGTTATAATCAGGTGAAAAATAAAGAGCTAGCAAGGGAGTCGATTAATAAATATTTTAAAATAATTAATGCGTCTGATGAATGGAGGGAATACGCTATTCATTTCAAACTTCCGGTAAAATAATGGCCAAAATATTATTAGTTAACCCACACAGTTTACCATTTTTTTTTAGCGTTGAAAAAAGAGTCACTCTTTCCATTTTATATCTTTCATCATATGCAAAACAATTTGGCCATGAGGTTTTATTTATCGACGTTGATAATGACCAGAGAATCTTACATTTACTAGGTGAAGATTTTTTGTTGAGTGATTATTATAAGTCACATTATTATAAAAAAATTGCAGATTTTAATCCTGATATTATCGGAGTAACTGTTCATTTTTCAGGACGTTTTAAGCCCGCGATTGAATTTATAAAACTATTCAAAAATGATTTTTCAACAGTGCCTTGCGTGATTGGTGGAATATATCCCACGCTTTTCCCTGAAGAAATTCTTGGAAACTATGCCGATGTTGACTACATTCTGAAAGGAGAGAGTGAGGCTACTTTTGTTGAATTAATAAATTCAATAGTTGACGACACAAATAGATTAAAGCAGATAGATGGCTTGGCATTTAGGGATAAGGGTAAGGCAATAATTAATGAAAAAAAGAATTTTATTAGTGATGTCGATAAGATTCCTTTTCCGGATTATGATTTAATCGATATAAAAAAATATTATTTTGATACTTCAAAATGGTATAATCCTAAAAATTATTCGATAAATATTAATCTCCCTATTCTTACAACTCGCAGTTGTCCTAACCAATGCACATATTGTAGTATGTATAAAGTTCATGGCCGAGGATTTCGCAAGCGATCTGTGGAGAATGTAGTTGATGAAATCGAATACCTTTATAATCGGTTTAATCAGCAATATTTTTCATTTACGGATGACAATCTTACCTTTGATAAAAAGAGAATTCTGCGTATCTGTTCTGAGATTGTACGGCGCCGGATAAAGATACAATTTGATACTCCGAATGGATTGGATATAAACAGACTTGATAGTGAGGTTTTAGAGGCGCTTGTAAACGTTGGTTTGATTAAAACATGTATTGCAGTTGAGAGTGGCTCTCCGAAGATTCGAGAATCAATTAATAAATTTATTCCACAAGAAAAAATATTTGATGTTGTTAGCGCGATTCGCAGATTTCCCGAGGTAAGATTTTCCTTATTGTTTGTTATTGGTTTTCCGAAAGAAACATTAGATACGTTGAACGAAACATATCTGTTGATCGATAAACTCGGGGTACATAAATTTTCAATGAATTACGCGGTTCCTTATCTTGGAACAAAGCTATTCCAGGAATGTTACGATAATAAACTGATTGAAGGAGACGCTTTAGACTTTATAAATATTGCTAATTTTTCTCATGAGTCAGAAGCCCCTTTTATTAAACCTTACGAATTAGGAAAACAAGACTTGATTGATTTTAGGAAAAAAATAATTAAGGAGTTGCATCAATGAAAAATATAAAGGATAAAAAAGGAGAGTTTTCTTATGCCAAAGATAAATAAAATTAAACCAAGCTACAAGCAATCTGTAAAATATTTAGAACGATCCAGGAAAGTGATTTCTGGAGCGTCAACTTTTAGCAAGTTAAACCATTTTGGTGAAGGGAAGACGCCTTTTGCGCTTACCGATGGAAAGGGTGCCTATGTATGGGATGTTGACGGCAATAAATATATAGATTATGTTTCCTGTCGCGGATACCTTATACTCGGATACAATTATCCGTATGTGACGAGAGCAATAACAAAACAATTAAAAGATGGCGTTGCTTATTCACTGCCTCATACTCTTGAGATTGAAGTTGCCGAAATGCTTCGGGAAAGAATACCTTCGGCAGAAATGGTGAGGTTTGGTAAAAATGGCAATGATGCTACCTCGGCCGCAATACGTCTGGCAAGACACATAACAAAGAGGGATCATTTTCTTTTTTGGGGATATCATGGCTGGCAGGATTGGTATAGCAGCCAGACCTCTATGAATGGCGGAGTCCCGAAATCCCTGAAAAATCTTGGTCACAGATTTGTTTATAATGATATTGAATCTGTAGAAAGGTTGTTTAATGGATTGAAAGGAGATGTTGCGGCAGTTATTATGGAACCTACTCGTTTTGAGCGACCTGAAAAAGGGTTCCTGGAAAATGTGAAAAAACTTGCTCATGATAATGGAGCTTTACTAATATTTGATGAAATTATCACCGGGTTCAGATTGCAAAAAAAAGGCGCGCAAAAATTATTTAATGTTATTCCCGATATTACCTGCTTGGGGAAAGCTATGGGAAATGGTATGCCCATATCAGCAGTTGTAGGCAAAAAAGAGTATATGAAAAGGTTTCCTGAAGTTTTCTATTCATTAACAAGTGCTGGGGAAGCTCTTAGCCTTGCAGCTGCAAAAGCCACAATGGAAGTTTTTGATAAAATCGATGTATGTGGACATTTAGATAAAATAGGTAAAGAATTGATGGATGAACTAATAGTCTTGATCGATAAGTATGGTTTAAGCGATAGAATGAAAGTAAGGGGATATTCCTGCTATAGTAATTTTTATTTTGTTGAGGATAAAAACTCAAAATTAAGCCCAACAGGCTTAATGGATTTCTGGACTCAGGAAATAGCAAAAAGAGGGATTTTAAGCTGTGAGTGTCATATAATGAATCTATCTCACACAAAACAGACGAATAAGGAAACATTGAAAGTTTATGATGAGGTTTTGCCTTTGGTAAAAGATTTGATAGAAAAAAGTTAATTGCGTATAAATGTTTTTTAATTTATCGATAATAAATCAAAGGAGACTAAAAAAATGAATAATGAAATTGTATCAAAATGGAACGCTACCAAAACAGAAAAATCGATTAGGGAAGAATTCGTAAAAGTGTTTAAAAGTTGTCCTATCCCTGATGATGAATTGTTGTCAAATTTATTTCTTTTTATTAAAAGACACGAATTATCTAATTTATTATTTATTAATGAGCTTTATAAGCTAAATTTAGATGTGCAGGGTATTATAGCCGAATTTGGTGTTAGATGGGGCAGAAACCTTGGATTGTTGTCTGCCTTGAGAGGTATTTATGAACCATTCAACCATAATAGGAAGATATTGGGATTTGATACTTTTGAAGGTTTTACGTCAGTTAGCAAAGAAGATGGGACTGCAGAAGATATGCGAGAAGGAGCATGGTCAACGAGTAAAAATTATGAGGATTACTTAAAAAAAATAATGGATTATCATGAACAAGAGAGCCCAATTAGTTCGATAAAAAAATATAAATTAATTAAAGGCGACGCTTCTATTGAAATGGAAAAATATTTAAAGAAAAATCCTCAAACTATTATTTCTTTAGTTTATTTCGATCTGGTATTGTATGAACCTACATTAAAGTGTCTTTACGCCATTAAAGACCATCTTACAAAAGGCTCAATCGTAGCATTTAATGAGATAAACAATATTCATCCGGGAGAAACATTAGCTATAAAGAAGGTTTTTGGGCTAGACAAATATAAGATTAAACATAGTTCGTATTGCGTAGATCAAGCTTATTTTGTGATTGGTGAATAACTATCTATAAAATAGATAAGAATGAAAAAAGTATTTATTATAGCTGAAGCTGGCGTCAATCATAACGGAAGTGTTGAGCTTGCAAAAAAAATGATTGATGTAGCCTCTGACGCTGCCGTGGACGCGGTTAAATTTCAGACATTCAAGTCTGAACAGGGTATAAGTAAATATGCGCCTAAGGCAGAGTATCAAAAGAAATCTACAGGAAATAATGAAACTCAGCTTGAAATGGTGAAAAAACTGGAGTTTGGTGAAGTAGCTCATCAAGAATTAATCGCTCATTGTAAGAAAAGAGAAATAAAATTTATGTCTACGCCGTTTGATGATGAAAGCGTTGACTTGTTGCAAAGGTTAGGGTTAGATACATTCAAAATAGGTTCAGGTGAGATTACTCGGTTACCTCTTTTAAGGAAGATAGGTAGCTTAAGAAAAAAAGTTATTCTATCAACAGGGATGGCAAATTTAAAAGAGATAGCAGATGCTGTGGATATATTAATTAAAGCCGGAACGGGTGCTGAGTTTATAACTATTTTACACTGTAATACTGAATATCCGACCTTGATGGAAGATGTTAATCTAAGGGCAATGCAAACAATAGCTGCTGCATTTCCAAATACACCGGTTGGTTATTCAGACCATACCTTAGGCATTGAAGTAGCTATTGCCGCAGTTGCGATGGGAGCGGTAGTTATTGAAAAGCATTTTACGCTGGATAAAAATATGGCCGGACCTGACCATCAAGCAAGTTTAGAGCCGGATGAGTTAAAAGCCATGGTTCAGTCTATCCGAAATATCGAAAAAGCCTTGGGTAATGGGATAAAAAAACCAAGCGCGAGCGAACAAAGGAATATACCGATTGTCCGCAGGTCTATTGTAGCGGCAAAAGATATCAGGCAAGGGGAGATATTTAGCGAAGAAAATTTGGGCATTAAACGTCCTGGAACAGGAATATCGCCAATGCTCTGGTATGAGATAATAGGGGAAAAAGCAAAATATAGCTTTAAAGAAGATGAATTAATTAAAAGATGAGCGTAAATACTGCAGATATCAGTTTTGAAAAATTGCCTTTATGGTCTGGAGTTAAAGGATCCCCTGGGGCGTTTGGCAGCTTGCCTTTTAGCGTCGGCTGGGGTAAAAAAGGTTTTATTGCGCAGACTACCTCACAGGAAATCAAGAATAAAATCGTTCATTCTTATGCTGTAGAAGGGTATTCATATGGCACTAAGCCTCCTGGATTTTCTAAATGGTCTGATAAGCTGGGAGACACAAAATACAATTTTGTAAAACAGGTATATGGTTCACTTGACGGAATAAATGTAGTTGAAATTGGCGCTGGCAGTCTAAATATTGCTCAACGATTAACCAGCGAGTACAATATAAATAAGTATATAGTCTTTGATCCGGCAATAAAAGATTCCTTAACCAAAGAAAATATTCATGTGTTTCGCGATTATTTTAAAAAAGGAAAAATTAGGAATGAACATTATGACCTTGTATTAGGTTTTAGTGTGCTTGAACATATTCCAGAACCGGTTGAACTGTTAAGAGATTTGTATGCCGTTCTTGCCCCGTCGCGAGGAAGGGCGGTATTTTCATTTCCCGATATTGAGCAGCAATTTAAAAATGGTGACTTTAATTCTCTTTTGCATGAGCATTTTAATTATTTCACTATGTCGACAGCCACATCCTTGTTTAATCGCTGTGGTTTTAATGTGCTTGAGTCTGAATCTAAGACTGATACTTTATGGTATTATCTAGAGGCCGCTAGAAATAATTCTAGTTCTGAGATTTTGGCAGATAAGGGGTCATTTAATGTTTCAACAGAAAATTTTTATCGAAATATTAAGTCTGTAGCTTGCTCGCTGAATGAGTTACAAGCGCAGGGAAAAATAATAGCTTTGCATGGAGCTTGCAACGGATTGAACAATATTCTTTTTTTAACTGGCATGGGAAACAGTGAGAATCTATTGATATTTGATTCAGACCAAACAAAAGCAGGTAAATATCTTCCTGCCAGCAGCGTTCCTATACGTTTTTTTGAAGATGCGTTATATAGAACAGCGGATAAAGTTTTTATTGCTGCTCTTTCTTATTATTCTGAAATCAAGGAGTCGCTTATTAAAAAACACAAGATAAGTGCCTCTCAAATTCAGCCAATATATTAGGATGCAATAAAGTTAAAAATATGAAGAGTTCTATAAAAAAAATAATGCTCATTAATGTCCCAGTAACCCGGCCCAAGGATTTTTCAGCAGACGTTCTGCGTGTAAGTATATTTTTCCCCCTAGGACTTGCTTATATTGCTGCAACCTTGGAGAGTGTGGGTAAGTATAAAATTAAGGTGATTGACGCGCTTGCCCAGCGAGATCTCTCAAGGAGTATTCCTATAAATGGCGGGGAATCTCTTCGCTACGGCTTAACAAATGATGAAGTTGCTCAGGAGATTATAGATTATTCGCCGGATGTAATTGGTATATCTTGTCTTTTTTCTGCGACGCAGTGGGATATGGCCAATGTTTTTCGTATAGCTAAGGAAATAGATAAAGATATTATAACTGTTGCAGGCGGTGCGGATGCCGGGGCAAACGCTAAGTCTATTATTGATAATTTTCCGCATATTGATTTTGTTGTTATTGGTGAGGGAGAAGAAACTATTACCAGATTGCTAGAAGCAATAAGTAACAAGACGAGGCTATCTGAGTTAAATGGGATAGCTTTTCGAGAAAATGGTAGAACACAGCTCATTCCTAAATCTAATTATATAGATGATTTAGATACAGTTTCTTTTCCCGCCAGGCATATGTTCAACATGGATAGCTACTTGTCAAAAGCTATGGCTCACAGTACATTTAAGCGAACGCCGTTTACTCAGATGGTAACTTCAAGAGGGTGTCCTCTTAAATGTACATTTTGTGCTTTAGGAAATCACTGGGGGAAGAGGCAGAGATTACGCAGCGCGAAGAATGTGCTTTCAGAGATTGAAGAATTAATCTCTGTGTACGGAATTAAAGAAATTCACTTTGAAGACGATAACTTAACAGCTGATAAAACAAGAGCAGCAGAAATTTTTGACGGAATCGTTGAAAGGGGTTATGATATTGTTTGGAACTTACCTAGTGGTATAGCTGTTTATACACTTGATGATGAGATTTTAGAAAAGATGAAAGCATCAGGCTGTTATTCAGTTTCCTTAGCTATTGAAAGTGGAAATCGCATGGTTTTAGACAAATTGATGAAAAAACCTGTTAATTTAAAACTGATACCAAAACTGGTTAAAAAGATTAGAGAGCTTGGTATGGATGCCCGCGGTTTTTTTATAATTGGTTATCCTGGTGAAACTAAGGAAACCATTAGAGAGACAATCGAGTTTGCAAAGTCATTAGAGCTAGATTGGACTTATTTTTTTATGGCCACCCCTTTACCACATACCGAAATGTGGAAAATATGCATTAAGAATGGGTATATAAATGAGGAAGATTTTGACCCTATTAGAAGCTATAATAAGGCAGTTATTCGCACGCCAGAGTTTGATCCTGAGTATATTATGCGGACTCGGGAAGAAGCGATTATAGATCTTAATTTTAAGAATAATCCCAATCTAGAAAAATATGATATTAATAAGGCTATAGCAGATTTTAATGATGTTGTTACTAAATATCCTAATTTTGATTTTGCTAATTACTATCTTGGGGAGGCTTACCTTAAGAAAGGGGATAAAGATATGGCTATTCAGGCATATAAAAATACGTTAAAAGCTAATAAGTTGCATCATGACGCAATGCAGCGGTTGAAAGAACAAGGAATAGATGTATAAATTCTGTTACAAATTTTTGAATAGGTGATAAAAGGAGATTTTTTAAAAAGATAGATTCGTAAGCATTGTGGAATAGAGAGGAGATAGAGAATATGCGAATAGCATTTTTTGATTTGAATCATACTAGCCGAGGCAGGCATACAAATACTGTTGCTTTAGGTAGCGGTCTTATTGCCACATATTTGTGTAAGAGTCTCGACCATGATTTTGATATAAAGATTTTCAAAGATCCTGATAAAACTATGAAGATATTAGAGAAGTGGGTGCCGGATATTGTGGGTTTAGCTCAATATCCCTGGAATAGTAATTTGAACCTGTATTTTTCTAAGTATATAAAAAAAATTAATCCTAACTCTCTGGTGGTAGCCGGAGGCCCAAACTTATACCGTTCTCAGCAACTAAGACAAGAGTCTTTTAAGCGAAATAGCTTTGTTGATATTTGTGTAGCCTTTGATGGGGAAGTGCCTTTTACTGAAATAGTTAGGCGTATTCTTTCTGGCCAGACCAATGAACAGATACGTATGGATCCGGTTTCTGGGTCATATTCTTTAAATCCGGAAAATGGATTACT
>JBDROR010000223.1:0-2617 GCA_043809805.1 bacterium | reverse complement strand
AGTTTTGAGTTTGTTTAGAGTTTAGGATTTAGTGTTTAGAGTTTGATTGGAGAACTATGCAGTTAAAGTCAAAGGATTTATTGGGTTTAGAACATATGTCCCGCGAGGAAATTGAACTGGTTTTGGAAACAGCGAAGCTGTTTGAAGAAGTTTCCGGCCGGGAGATCAAAAAAGTTCCGACATTGCGCGGGAAGACAATAATTAATTTATTTTTTGAAGTAAGTACACGGACCAGAACCTCGTTTGAGTTGGCAGGAAAGCGGCTAAGCGGGGATGTGATAAATATTCAGGCTGGCGTTAGCAGTATTGCAAAAGGGGAAACCTTATTAGATACAGGGAAGGCGCTCGATGCAATGAATGCTGATATTGTTGTTATTCGCCATTCCTCTTCCGGAGCGTCCCATCTTTTGGCAAAGTATTCCAAATTTTCGGTAATTAATGCGGGTGACGGCATGCATGAGCATCCTACACAAGCATTGCTTGATATGTTTACGATTCTAAAAGAAAAGAAACGAATAGAAGGGCTTAAGGTGGTTATTGTTGGGGACGTATTGCATAGCAGGGTAGCGCGTTCTAATATATGGGGAATGAAAAAATTAGGAGCAGAAATAACAGTAGTCGCGCCGCCTACATTTTTACCCATGGATATTGAAAAAATGGGAGTTGAAGTTTCTTATAATCTTGATGAATCGATAAAAAAAGCGGATGTGGTTTATCTTTTAAGAATTCAGCAAGAAAGACAAAAAAAGGGATTTTTACCGGACATTAGAGAATATTCAAAATTATTTGGTTTGAATCAGGAAAGGCTTTCTTTGGCCAAAAAAGATATTTTGTTAATGCATCCGGGGCCAATTAATAGAGGTGTGGAAATTTCTCCGGATGTTGCTGACGGTCCGCTTTCATTGATTAACGAACAGGTGACAAGCGGGGTAGCAGTGAGAATGGCTGTGTTGTATTTGTTGGGGACAAGGAAATAAAGACGTAAAACGTGAATCGTTAAACGTTAAACGAGTGAATAAAATTTTTACGATTTACGTTTCACGGGATTCAGGAGAAAGAATATGAGTTTATTACTAAAAAACGGCCGGGTTATCGATCCGTCGCAGAAAATTGACGCGAAATTAGATATTTTGATTGAAAAAGGTAAAATTGTTGAATTGGGTAATAATCTTGATAGTAGGACGAAGAATATAGTTGACCTTAGCGATAAAATAGTTTGTCCGGGTTTTATTGATATGCATGTTCATCTCCGTGAACCGGGATTTGAGTATAAAGAAACAATAAAAACAGGAACTTGCGCGGCCGCCCGAGGCGGTTTTACCTCAATTGCCTGTATGCCTAATACCAATCCTGTGGCAGATAATCAGGAAGTAATTCGGTTTATCATAAACCGCGCTAAAGAGGAAGGAATAGTAAATGTTTTTCCAATTGGAGCTGTCTCTAAAGGTTTAAAGGGAGAAGAATTAACGGAGATGGGCGAGCTTTTTGAAAGCGGGGTTAAAGCGTTATCCGATGACGGTAAATGTGTGCAGAACGCGGGTTTAATGCGCAGAGTGTTTCAATACGCGAAAATGTTTAATCTTACAATTATTTCTCATTGTGAAGATATAAATCTTTCAAAAAATGGGATGATCAATGAAGGTTTTATTTCCACAAAACTTGGGTTGATAGGTATTCCCAAGGCTTGTGAAGAAATTATTGTCGCGAGGGATATTCAACTGGCTGAATTTACAAAAGGCAAATTGCATATCGCCCATATAAGTTCATCTTATTCCGTTGAATTGGTTCGCCAAGCGAAAAAACGAGGGGTAAATGTGACAGCGGAGGTTACGCCGCATCACTTACTTTTAGATGAAAGTTTGGCGGAAGGATTTGATACAAATACAAAGGTAAATCCGCCGTTACGCGGGGAAGATGACCGTTTTGCTCTTCTTGAGGGATTAAAAGATGGAACAATTGACTGTATCGCGAGTGACCACGCGCCTCATAGCCGTGTTGATAAAGAACTGGAGTTCGATCAGGCCGCGTTTGGTATAGTTGGCCTTGAGACGTCGATTTCTGTTATTTTAACACAATTGGTTTGTCAGAAAAAATTGGCTTTATCTCAAATGATAGAAAAATTTACGTTAAATCCGGCAAAAATTTTAAATCTGAATAAAGGGACATTGAAAAAGGGAAAAGACGCGGATATCACGGTGATTGATTTGGAGAAAGAGTCTATTATTGATCCTAATAATTTTTTTTCAAAGGGTAGAAATACTCCATTTTCGGGATGGAAGGTGAAGGGGATGCCGGTGATGACGATAGTGGGTGGGAAAATAGTGAATAGTGAATAGTGGGGAGTTGGGGTACCCGTCATTCCCGCCCCCGACTTCTCGAGGGTAAACTCCGGCGGGAATCCAGTTGTTAATGACAAAAAGATTTTTGACATTAAAGGTTTAGTATAGGGGTATAAATGGAGGCACTGTTAGTCTTAGAAGACGGTACGGTTTTTGAGGGAAGATCTTTTGGTGCGCGGGAAGAAAGAATAGGTGAGATTGTTTTTAATACCAGCATGACGGGGTATCAGGAAATACTCACGGATCCTTCTTACAGAGGCCAGATAGTTACAATGACC
>JBDROR010000222.1:0-2150 GCA_043809805.1 bacterium | reverse complement strand
ACAAGCCACAAAAAGTTCTTATCCTTTAATATTTTTTCCAAAATATTTTTTACATTCGCAGAAAATTCCTTATAAAGATATTGTTTTTCCTTATACTCTTTTATAATCTCTTTAATTAATTTTGGCTCTTCGCTATTTATAGTGGGTAGCTAAACCAGTAACAGCAGGAAGGTTGAAGTCCAGCTTTCCTAATACAAGATAAACTATGGTGATAAAATTATCTGTATTTCTGTATCCTCTGGCTCTACGCTTGATTGTTTGAATGATACTGTTGATACCTTCGGCTAATCCATTAGTAATTCGATCTTTGAAAAAGTTGACAATTCCTTGCCAGTGTTTTTTGATAGTTTTAGCAGCATATATAATTGGGTCTAACCTTGAATGAGTCGCCCAGAAATACCATTTTTTTAAAGCAAACTCTGCTTGATTGGGATCTTTTAATTCAAAAATATCCCTTAAGCTTAATCGTATTTGGTATGCTCTGGCAGTTTTTAAATTTAAGGTTTTTAATGATTCCAATTTTTCTTTTTGTTTGTCTGTTGTTGTTTCTGGATTATGTAAAAATGCAAATCTGGATTTTTTTAAAATAGGATTATCAGATTGCTCTTGCCTTCTTACCTCGTCTAAAGCTTTGTTAACCTTGCTCATTACATGAAATCTATCAAAGACTAATTCTACATTAGGGAATTGTTCACTAAGTCCTTTGACAAAAGCCCTTGATAGATCACAGCAAGATTGATTGATGTTTTCAGCGTTGCCATTATGTTTTTCTAGATCCTTTTTAAAACGTTCTACTGTAGAGCTATCCTTTCCTTCTGTCGCGAATAATACTTTTCTTTCTTCAAGATCAGTAAATACAGAAATATAGTTGTGCCCTTTAGCCTTGCTTGTCTCATCAGTCCCTATTTTTCTAACTTTTTCCATATCAACAGCGTCTCTTGCTTTTTCTACGTAATGAGTAATAATCCTCATTAATCTAGTATCATTTTCTCCCATAATTCCTTGCACGGCAGACATTGGCATCACTTGAGCTAATTCCATAGCAAAGGCTTCAAATAGCAAAGTAAATCCTGATCCTGGCCTTGCCCATGGTGCATCAACATTTCTGGTGCTTTTACATTTATCACATTGTATTCTTGGGAAATTAGCATACAGATAAGTTTCATATTGGAAGAAATTCAAGTGCCTCCATGTCCGTTCAACGGTATCATGAATCCCTAATAGCTGTCCGCATTCAGCACATTTGAATTTAGCGCCTTTTTTATGAGTAAGACAAATATTTAAACGGCCTTCCTCTTTTGAAAACTCTATCTTAGATACTTCCCATGGATCTTGCAATCCTAGGGCTAACTGAAAAAGAACATTATTACTATTGTACATTTTTGAATCTAGCATAATTAAAATATTTAAAAAATTATATTTTAATTATACTACATTTAAAAATATTTACCCACTATAAATAGCGAAGAGCCAAAAATTCTCATGGCGACGGAACATGGTCATTTCCCGGCGGGCATTTAGAGTTCGGGGAATCGTGGGATCAGTGCGCGAGAAGGGAGACACTTGAAGAAGCAGGGGGTAAGTATTAAGAATATTCGTTTTGGCACGGCAACGAACGATATTTTTGAGAAAGAGGGAAAACATTATATCACAATTTTTATGATTTCGGATTATGATTCGGGCGAGGTAAAAGTTATGGAGCCGGAAAAATGCGAAAGATGGGAATGGTTTGAATGGGACGCGGAAAAAATGCCTAGGCCTTTGTTTGTTCCGCAAGAAAATTTATTAAAGATGAAGTATAATCCGTTTAAAGATTAAGTATATGAGCATAGATATAAATTATTTTTCTTTCAGTCCGTCGCGTGCGGATAAAGAATGGAGACATTTTAAAAAAAACATTGTTAGATTAAGGCAAAAGTATAAGGATTGGGAAAAAGAGGGAACAGGCGACTATAAATTGTTAAAGGATAGAATTGATAAGGAAGAGGGTATTCTATTTCAATGCGGCATGGATTATCTGTTTTCTGATGATGAATATAATGAACGAAGTCTTGAGTATGCGATGAAAAGGACGGATTTGGTTTATGGCTCGGCAAAAAATGATGAGTTTGAATCAGGTAAGGAGGAATCTTTTCTATTGGAAGCTGTTA
>JBDROR010000221.1:0-2440 GCA_043809805.1 bacterium | reverse complement strand
GGGCTTCTTTCGCAATTTGGTTACCCGTTTCAATCCACGCGCCCGCGAGGGGCGCGACGTAATTGGTGAGCTTGCTGTAAGGACGTCACTCATGTTTCAATCCACGCGCCCGCGAGGGGCGCGACAAAGTCCCACGGGGCTCACAGAGCGGGTAAACCTCGTTTCAATCCACGCGCCCGCGAGGGGCGCGACATAAATTTAGGAGAGGCTTATTCTGGTTTTTCATGTTTCAATCCACGCGCCCGCGAGGGGCGCGACCATTGAGAAAACCTAATATTTTCGCAACTGCTGCAGTTTCAATCCACGCGCCCGCGAGGGGCGCGACAGTCAAAATATATTTGTTTTAAAATCAACAAGTTATGAATATATTTTTGCGAACGTAAACATTTTTATAATAAATCATATTTTCCAAAATATAAATTTCCACAAAACCTTCATATTTCAAAAAGAAAAAACAACTTTGCGAACATTCCGGTATTTTTGTATATACTTATGGTTCGCATAAATATTTTAAACAATTAAAGGCGCCTCCAAATCCACTATTTCTTTCGCTCCTATGTGTTCAATCCTTCGCCTCCAATTCGAACCTAAAAAATAAAACCGAAGGCTATCTTTTTTATCATCAATCTCACTAATCAATTTCTGCCTTAATAAAGCCCATTGCGCAGGATCAACGTTACATTCAAACACAGAAAATTGAACACGCTGTCCATAATTTAAACAAGTTTTAGCAACATGACGAAGACGTTTTTGCCCGCCCTTATCAGAAGTTTTTACATCATAACTCACTAATACAAGCATACAAATCTCCTATTTCCATATAAATACAGGATATCCATCTAAATCTCCCCGCAAATAACGAGTCAACAATAACGCCTGAATATAAAACAATAATCCCACACATACAGTTTCTTTTAAATACGGATGCATTATTTCTTCCTGCTTCCGTTTTTGATAAGCGACTAAAACCGTTTTACGCGTGTCGTCATCCATAAGGACAGCGCCTGTCTCTGATTTCGTAAAACCTTTCTTTTGAACTTGCTCTCTATTAATTAATGACAACACCAACCTATCGGCTAGAAACGGTCTAAATTCTTCCATTATGTCTAAAGCTAATCCCGCGCGTCCCGGTCTATCCCGATGCAAAAACCCAACATAAGAATCCAATCCGACTGATTCGAGAGCTGACCGTATATCATGCATTAAAAGTGTATACAAAAAAGATAATAAACAATTTACTGCATCCAAAGGCGGCCGGCGGTTTCTCTCTTCAAATTTAAAATCGTCTTTTTGAGCCACAATTAAATGATCAAAAACACTAAAATAATTATGCGCCGCGTCTCCCTCAACACCGCGCAGGGTATCCAGATCAAATTTTTTTTCAAGCTGTCTTAAAGAAGATTTTAGAGATATAGAGGCGGAATTAATTTGGCCTGAATTAATTTTATCGCTATGATCCCGAAGCGCTCTTTCTAAAACAGTCCGGCTGTTTGAAATTTTACCAATCAAAATAGCCCTTGCTATTTCCGCGGAAAAATCCATATCATCCGCTTTGCGATAATGTTCACGTCTCAATAAAACATTACCCGATGTTTTTCCGTGAACACGCGCCAGAAAATTCCCATATTCTGTCAAAAAACTTATTCCAACGTTATTCTTAGCGCAGAACCCAAGCAAAAACGGGCTGCACAGAACATTACCAAAGCATACAATCCCAGCGAGTGTATGTACCGGAATTTGAAGTTTAATTTCTTTTTCAACAGAGACAACCACAGTTTCGCCTTCCTTTGAAAGATAAGCGCCCTGCGTAGTTATGAATAATGTGTTGAGATATTTTTTCATGATTTTATCTTCTTTTGAGATTCTTTTTGTTTTATATAATTATGACCGGAAACAATCGGCCTTTTAAGGCGTTTCTCCAGAGCTTTCCTAGCATTACCGGCGATATTACCGCCTGCCTTTGCATCCGACTTAAGTTTTTTACCCCCCTGTGAATTTTCATTGCGGTGAATTTCTGTTGTCGAGCGTTCCCCCAGCATTGTAAAAATCAGCTCAAAATCATCCATGTGATCCCGAAGATTTTCACGTTTAAGCCCTTTAAGTTTTTTGTATTCAGAAGGAACAATGCCAAATGTGGCTTTTGATATTTCCGCGGTCAGGATCTCATAATCTTTTTCTTCTTGCGCTCCGCGATTCTGCCATTCATCTGTTAATTCTTCCCTGATAGCAATCCCACGCATGCGCTTTTCAATCCAGTCGTCGCTATAACCTTTAAGCTTATAAAGCGTTCGCGTTCTCTTTGTGGCAAGTTCAGGATTCTCGATCTCCTGAATACGTTCATATCCCGCCTTGGCTAACCAGCGTTTTAAAGGTTCTGCTTTGGGTGAAGGAATTGATTGAATGATACGGAAAACACCTTCCGTATCGGCGCAGTCGGTTT
>JBDROR010000220.1:0-2274 GCA_043809805.1 bacterium | reverse complement strand
CCATCTGGGATTTTGTGCTAGCTAATTTTAAGTTATCTCTTGTAAGTCCGGATAAAAATATAGGTATATTTATAAAATAACTCTCTCGGACGGGAAGGGGATTCATGAATATAACAGATGCCATAGCGGTTTTTAATAGCCAGGATATTAATCCATCCGAGGGGTTGCCAAATGAGCTTTTTTATTACATTAGTAAAGTGACTCCATTGGTTAATGTTGATCTTTTGATAAAAGATGAAAATGGGCGCACACTTTTATCTTGGAGAAACGATCAATATTCAGGACGAGGGTGGCATGTGCCGGGTGGAATTATTAGATTTAAGGAAACCTTTGAAACTAGAATTAAAAAAGTAGCTGAAACTGAGATTGGAGTGCCTGTTGATTTTGATCCGAACCCTGTGGCAATAAACCAAATAATTCATAATGAATGTGAAATTAGAGGCCATTTTATTTCAATCTTGTATAAATGTTCATTATCATCTGATTTTATTCCGGGAAATAAAGGACTTTCTAATACTGACCCAGGATATCTTATGTGGCATGACACTTGTCCCGATGACCTTTTGGAATTTCATGAGATTTACAGGGGATTTTTATAAAGGAAATCCTATAAATTATGGTGAGAGTCGCTGATTATATTTTTAAATATTTGGCCGATTATGGTGTTAAGCATGTTTTTCTCGTAGTTGGCGGTGGTGCAATGCATTTAAATGCCGCATTGAAAAAAGAAAAGCGGATTAAATATATCTGTAATCATCATGAGCAGGGGGCTGCAATTGCAGCTGAGGGGTATGCCAGAACATCGGGAAAATTGGCGGTTGTTAATGTAACATCTGGTCCCGGAGGAACCAATACCTTAACAGGGGTTATTGGACAGTGGCTTGATTCTGTTCCAGTGTTGTACTTATCCGGTCAAGTAAAATACGAGACAACAATTGCATCTGTTCCTGATAGCCGTTTACGTCAACTAGGTGATCAAGAGATTAACATAATTGATATTGTCAAACCGGTGACTAAATATGCAAAGATGATAACTGATCCGAAAGCCATAAAAGTCGAATTGGATAGGGCTGTTTATCTTGCTACTTCAGGAAGGCCCGGTCCGGTATGGTTGGATATTCCGTTGAATGTTCAGGGCACATTGATTGATGAGCGGAGTTTCCAAAATGAGGATATGAATAATATTTCGCCAGTGGTAGAAGATGAGGTTGTCTCCGCAGTTATAAAAGAGATGCAAAAAGCTAAGAGGCCGGTGCTTATTGCCGGTCATGGTATCAGAATTTCAAAAGCTAAAAAACAATTTTTGGAATTGGTTGACTTATTGAATATTCCTGTCGTTACAACGTTTAATGGATTCGACTTAATTGTTTCCAATTCAGATAATTTTATCGGCAGGATAGGGACATTGGGAAGTCGTGCGGGAAATTTTACGCTACAAAATGCTGACCTTGTTATTTGTCTTGGGACTAGAAATAATATCCGGCAGGTTAGCTACAACTGGGCATCATTTGCCATGCATGCAAAAAAAATCATTATTGATATTGACAGCGCTGAACTACATAAAAAAACAGTGAAGGGTGATATCTTAGTTCATTCTGATGCAAAAGTTTTCATAAATAAATTCTTGAAAAAAATTCCTGACGGTTTTAAGGTTGATAAAACATGGCTGGAATGGTGTCTGATACGCAAGAAAAGATATCATGTGGTTTTAGACAAGTATAAAATTCCAAACGAATGTTCCGTTCACCCTTACCATTTTATTGAGGAATTGACAACCGCGTTGGATGATAATGCTGTTATGGTTGCGGGAAACGGAACGGCATGCGTAGCTTTATTTCAGGCTGGCATTGTAAAATCCGGGCAACGTGTCTTCTGGAATTCAGGTTGCGCATCAATGGGGTATGATTTGCCGGCGTCTATAGGTGCTGCTTTGGCAGGGAATCAGGATGTGGTTTGTATTACAGGCGATGGAAGTATTCAGATGAATCTCCAGGAGCTGCAAACCATTAAGCACTATAATTTGCCGGTAAAGATATTCATTTTAAATAATCGAGGGTACCGTTCGATCGAGCTGACGCAGGAAGAATATTGTAATTGTAACTTTATCGGTTGCAATACTGAGTCGGGTGTTTCTTTCCCGGATAGCTCCAAACTCGCGGATTTATATGACTTGAAATATTATAGAATAGATTCAACCGTGCAGATGAAACAGGTAATCGACAGTGTCTTATCTTGCGCGGGAGCGGTAATTTGCGAAGTTGTTTTGAATAAGGA
>JBDROR010000219.1:0-4702 GCA_043809805.1 bacterium | reverse complement strand
GGGGAGCAAATTCTTTTTCAAATAATTCCTGAATTAGATTCTCAAAATCCTGCCAATCCATTGCCGCAATATTTGTAACATTGTCAATAGAATCAATAACTGTGTAAGGTGATACAAATCTTCTATCCTCTTTATTTAATTGCATAATTGGGGCGATGGGTACAAGCCCATGCAACTTGCTACTACCGATGCCTTTCAATATTTTAAAACACGTTTTTGGATCAATTCCTTTCAAATTAATTGATAAAAATTCTTCTCTTTCAGCCTGTATTGAAAGAATGCAAGAAGTTATTTCTTTCCCTGTGCCTTTGTCTATAAATTTGACGTATCCATTAAATATAATTGATGCAATTGCATTAATTGCATCTGCTTTATATAGCTCATGAATAGTCCTTAATGTAATCTGATATAAAATATCGTCATACAAGTTATTTAATTCAGATTCAGAAATATAGATTTCTTTAAATTTATTTTGTGAAATAATATATTTTACCTCTTTTAGGGTTGGAATATTCTCTTTGGATGGAAGATAATAATCTAACAATAATATTCTAGTTTCAGGATTATAACCAATGTCATATACCTGCGGGAAAGTATCGGGATATTCAGAATTGGATAGAACCATATCACAATATTCAATTATGGCATCAAAATCTTTATCAAAGTATTTTCCTTTTTTCTCTAAGATTGCTTTATTTTTATCCTCCCATTCTTGTAAACTTTTTCTATACTCTTCCATTGATTTGTTGTTTTCTCCCTCGATTCTCTGTTTTTCTTCTCGCCAATTTGAATGTTCCCGCATAAATAATTTCACTGATTCTTTGATTTTCTTTTCTTCCCATTTTGGGAAAAACGAAATAAAAAAATTTACTTTTGGCCTAAACTTTCTGTCTGATTTAATTGGTTCGATTGGAATGAGTAACGCTCTTGGCTGTTCTGGTGGACTTTTAGGATATTCGAATTTATCTAACAAAGAATCCCAATTAACTGCATCATTAATATTAATAGTATGTTGTAGTATATTTTTAACCTCATCAATTTTCCTCTCAGCTTCTTGTGTTCTCTCTAATGCTAATTGTTTATTATCTTCCTTTTCTTTTACGGCGGCTTCCCTTGCTATTTTTTTCTCCCACACCTCTTCCCACGAAGCCTTCAATGCTGCAGCTTTTTGTTCGACGACATACTTATCTCTGCCTCTGATAATACGATATTTCTTTAAACCATCGTGTTTTAATTCGATTTGCCAAACAGACATAACCTACCTCCTCGCCAGAAAACAAATCTTAAGAATTAGGTGACTTATGTCAAAATTTCATTTTTCTTTTCGCAAAACAGCTTGAAACCCAGCCTGCTCAAAATGTTTGTCATTAGTAAGAGCTTTTACTAATCCTTCTTTTTCCATAACAACTATAGAAAAACAATCGGTCAAGCTCCATGCTTTATCCGGCCGTTCTTTATAAAGTTTCCAACCTTCAACCCATAGCTCTTGATCAATAAAAACAATATCTATCTGGCATTATCATCACCCCGTTTTAAACTCCCATAAAGATAGTGATCGTGTTCTGTAGCCAAATCAGAAATCCCTGTTTTAACTGCCAATGCTGATATATCAAGTGCTGAATCTTTATAACTTTTTTTAATCTCTTCTCCTGCTTCCCTTAACTCAACAGTTAATACATAATCACGATTGACTTCTAAATCTACCAGCCCTTTTGGCCGCAAAACCCTGCCATCAAAAACAGCATGTAATGTTTTAGTCATTGATACTCCTCCTTTACAATTTTTTATTTTTCAATAATATAAAAATATATTGTATCATATACTTTTTATGGATTCCCGCTTTCGCGGGAATGACGGCTATCGATAGTTAACTCAACAATGCGGCCAGCGGCCTGCCAAAGTGACGGTATGCCAGCTCAGTTGCCCGGCGGCCGGATGGTGTGCGGTCAATATATCCAATCTGAATCAAATAAGGTTCATATACATCTTCAATGGTATCAATTTCTTCTCCTACCGACACCGCCAAACTTTCAACCCCGACAGGCCCGCCGCCAAATTTGTCAATTATCGTCAAAAGTATTTTCCTGTCCATTGTATCCATACCCAATTCATCAATCTCAAGCATCTTTAAAGCGTTATCCGCCACCTTTTGGTTTACACACTCCGCTCCCGCGACCTGCGCAAAATCACGGACGCGCCGCAAGAGACGAAGAACTACCCTTGGAGTTCCACGCGCCCTTTTAGCCAATTCCATGGCCCCGCTTTTATCAAGCCGAACTTTAATTACGTCAGCCGCTCTGTTAACAATTTCTATTAACTCGTCAGGATTATAAAAATCAAGCCTTTCAATAATTCCAAACCTCTCCCTCAGAGGTGAAGTGATTAAACCCGCTCTTGTGGTCGCACCGATTAGCGTAAACTTAGGCAGGTCTAATTTTATTGAACGCGCGCTTGGACCCTTGCCGATAACTATATCCAGTTGGTAATCTTCCATCGCGGGATATAAGATTTCTTCCACTGTGTGATTTAGACGATGAATCTCATCTATGAAAAAGATATCGCCTTCCTGAAGATTCGTCAAGATTGATGCCAAATCACCCGCCCGCTCAATCACAGGGCCTGATGTCGTTTTAATACTAACGCCCATCTCATAGGCAATTATGTGAGCAAGCGTTGTTTTCCCCAATCCCGGCGGGCCGTAAAAAAGAACATGATCCAATACCTCTTTTCTCGATTGCGCCGCGGAAATAAAAACCTTTAAATTCTCTTTTGTTTTATTCTGCCCGATATATTCATTAAGTTTACGCGGCCTAATGCTAAATTCAGGTTCTTTATCTTCTAAACAAATTCCTGATGTAATTATTCTTTCATCCATTTTTTTAATTTTAAATCCCCCTTTTATTCCCCCTTTGTAAAAGGGGGATTTAGGGGGATTTTATATTTAAATATTTTTCAACGCCATTTTAACTAAATCTTCTACCTTATTTTTATCGGACACCAAACTTTTGGCCTTAAGAACAGCTTGTTTGGCCTGAGATTGTTTATAACCCAATGTCTGAAGGGCCAATAATGCCTCATTAACAACAGTATCTTCCACAAAAATTTCCTTCCCTTGTTGTTCGGAGAAAGAAATTTTTGCCACCTTATCCTTCAGTTCAATTATTAATTTTTCAGCGGTTTTTTTGCCGACACCGGAAATATTCGTCAGGAGCAGGACATCATTTTGCAGTATGGCTTTCTGGCATTCAAAAATGGAAATAGAAGAAAGAATCTTGAGGGCTAATTTCGGGCCTATCCCTGAAGTCTGCAATAGAAGCTTAAAAAATTCCACTTCCTCATTTGTTAAAAACCCATAAAGGACATGCGCGTCTTCCCTGATATGGAAATAGGTGTAAATCTTTATTTCAGCCCCTTTTTCCGGTAAACGATTATAAACTGTGGCAGGAATATAAACAAGGTAGCCGATTCCCTGAACATCAATAAATATTTTATCTAAAAACTTTTCATCTAATATGCCGGACAAAAACGCAATCATTGTTACTCCTTGTAGGTTGGGTTGAGGAACGAAACCCAACACACAACTTGTCATTTCGACCGTACAATTGTCATTTCGAACGAAGTGAGAAATCTTTCCCCGTACGGGCGACCGGCCGGTCGCCCCTACAATAGATTCCTCGCTCCGCTCGGAATGACAATAAACCTTTGTTGGGTTTCGCAGGCTTAACCCAACCTACTTGGCTTCGCGGGAATGACAGACTTGTGCCCCTCTCTCATCCCTGGCTGTGAATGCAAACAGCAAATAGCAACCGCTAAAGCATCAGAGGCATCTTCAGAGGCTATAGGCTCATATAAATTCAACAATTTTTTCACCATAAAATTCACCTGATGCTTCTCAGCCCTGCCATATCCAACCAGCGCTTGTTTCACCTCAAGCGGAGTATATTCTAAAATTTTACCTCCCGCGTTTAAACCCGCCGCCATTGCCGCGCCCCTCGCGTGGCCAAGCAAAAGGGCGGACTTAATATTCTTATTCAAAAAAATCTGTTCCACGGCGACAAGGTCAGGATGATAAGCCTGAACTAATTCAAAAATCCCATCATATATCTTTTTTATTCGCTTAGCTATATTTTCTCCGGATCTTTGGTTAATACAGCCATAGACAACTTTTTCAAGCTTGTCCCCCTTTTTATCAACTATTCCATAACCTAAATGAACCAATCCGGGGTCAATTCCTAAAGCTCTCACAAGTCCTCCTTATTACGAAACCCTTTGCTACTTCCATAAATAGCTGGGTTTCGCATTTTTAGTATTATATCACAATTCTTGTGTTATAATTAATTTGATGGAAAAGCCGTTATCAAAAGAAAAAATACAAATATTAGATTTTATCCTTAGAAATTTAAATTTTGCTTTAAAAAATAATGCTTTATACCCGCCATCCCATCCATATTTTGGAACCTCTGTAAAAAATTTCAAAGAATCTTTAGACGCTTGTTTCATAGAAGAAGATAAAATATCTTTAAAAATCTCAGAAGGCAATGTTGTATTGAACGGATTTTCTTTTAAAGAAAAAAAAGAAAATTATAGTAATATTGCTGATTATTTTCATCAAAGAGGCATGGCTGGAATATTGTTCATGCAAGGGCTTCAAACAGACGAACTGATAGATTTTTTCGCGTCTATCAAAAATAACACGGCGATG
>JBDROR010000218.1:0-11216 GCA_043809805.1 bacterium | reverse complement strand
TTGTAAATTTAAGTCGCAAGGGGGGGCTTTCGCCCAACTGTCGGGGCGACCCGGGGGGTCGCCCGAAAGGGGAGGGCGAGGCACCGCCTCGCCCCTACGGGGAAAGATTTCTCCCTTCGGTCGAAATGACAGGTAACTGGTCGAAATGACAATTTCAGAAGTTATTACAAAAAAAGAGCTGCATCAATTTATCCGCTTTCCTTACAAACTTTACAGAAATGACTCAAACTGGGTTCACCCTTTAATTATTGAACGTGAAGAATTTTTTAATCCTCAAAAAAATCCGTTTTATGAACATGGTGAGGTTAAACTTTTTCTAGCGCTTGATTCAAACAATAAACCGATTGGCCGTATTTCAGCACATTTAAATTTTAATCACAATAATTTTTATAAAGATAAAATCGGGTTTTTTGGTTTTTTTGAGTGTGTTGAAAATTATGATGCCGCTGAACAACTTTTTACCGCGGCGTCTTTATGGTTAAAATCCAAAGGTATGGAAGCAATGCGGGGGCCAATGGATTTTTCGACAAATGAGGAATGCGGGCTTTTAATCAAAGGATTTGGCGAGCCGCCGGTTTTAATGATGGCTTATAACCCCGCTTATTACATTGATTTTTTTGAGAGGTTTGGTTTGGTCAAGGCAATGGATATGATTGCCTATTTTTTCCCTTATAAAGAGGTGCCGCCCTATATTACAAAAGCGGCCGAAAGAATTTTAAAAAGAAACAATAATATTGTTATAAGGGTCATTAACAGAAAAAGATTTTGGGATGAAATAGAGATATTTAAAAAAATTTATAATTCGGCATGGGAATCCAATTGGGGTTTTGTTCCTTTAACAGATAAAGAGATTGTCAAAATGTCCAAAGATTTTAAAATGATTATGGATAATGATTTGGTTATGATTGCTGAAGTTGACGGTAAACCTGCCGGATTTTCTTTAATTCTTCCTGATTATAATATGGTGTTAAAAAAAATGAACGGCCGGCTTTTTCCTTTTGGGGTTTTTAAATTACTTTTAGGAAAGAAAAAAATCGACATGGTCCGTGTCCTTACAATGGGAGTTATTGAAGAATACCGGAATCTAGGAATAGATATTCTTTTTTATTATTATTCGTTTATTAACGCGATAAAGCGTGGTTACAGCAAGGCGGAATTTTCATGGATTCTCGAGGATAATACAATGATGAACCGTATTCTTCTGCGAATGGGAGCTGACCCTTATAAAACCTACCGAATTTACGATAAAAAGTTATAAAAAATGAAAGAGCGCTTGATAAGAAGTTTAGTTGTTTCCATATATGTAATGAAAAACAACATATGCTTGACATAAAATATTAGGTATAAAACTAAAAAATTTGCCTGTAAATCATTAAAGGGAAAAGGCGCCGCAAGCGGAATAAGAATTATTTACGGCCATTATGAAAAAGAAGACATTATAGAGTTTATTGAAATTTATTATAAGGGTGACAAGGGAAATGAGGATAGGGAGAGGATTCTAAAATATTATAAAAAGTTAAAGGGACAAGTATGCCGAATGCAAAAACAATAGAAGCTTATTTAATCGGGGACGAAAATTCATTTTTATTGAATAAAAATAATGATGGCAAAGTTATTATGATTTCCGGAAAATGGGGTTGTGGTAAAACCTATTTTTGGCAAGAAAAAATAATGAGGGAATTAGATGGAAAAGGAAAATCTCATGTTTATATTAGCCTTTATGGAAAGGATTCTTTAGAAGCAATTCAAAACGAAGTTTTTATAAATATTTATAACGAAAAACAAAAGAATCGTTTTGACATAATTGCAAAAGGTTATTCGATTTTTTCTTTTTTAGGTAAGAATTTTTCACTCTTTGGATGTAACGGCGAAAAGTTTTTCAATGAACTTGATACATTAAATAAAAAAATGAGAACGTTCGAAGTTGAAAAGCATATAACAGAAGATGGAGTTATCTGTTTTGATGACTTTGAAAGAAAATCTACTAATATTGATCTTAGCGATCTATTTGGTTTTATAACGCAATTGGCTTTGAAGCTTAAGTGCAAAGTAGTAATTATTCTCAATGAAGAATATTTCGCAAGTAAAGACGCTGAAATATTTTCGCGAGTAAAAGAAAAGACCGTTAATAAGTTTATCAATTTTGAACCGACGAAAGAAGAATTGTTTGAAATTATTTATAAATCCAACAAAAAATATGAAAACTTTAATGGATCACCAAAGGAAATAATATTCAAATCAATTGAAGAAGCAGATGAATTAAATGCAAGAATATATTTTCAAATTCTTGATAATTGTCTTGAATATTCCAAAGACAAGCAAGGGGGAGGTTCTCTACAATTAAGAACACTTGTTTTTGTAACAATAATATTCACTAAGTTTAACACTATTTTTAATTTACCGACTAGAAGAATTGCAAATTATCCTCGATGGGTATTAAGCTATCCTCAGTTGGCGCTAGAAGAATGCATTAATTTGCCTGAATGCTTGTCCATAGGGTTTAAATATACTTTGACAGATAAAGATGTTTTAGACGAAAATAGTTTTTACATGAAAATGGAAGCACATTTGTCTGATTCTATTAAAACAATACCAAATGGAACGGTGCAAATGGCAACACCAGATGAAATTTTAAAACAATATTTTACTACTTTTGAAGAAAACAAAAAATTATTATGGTTAATATATTTTTATGCTTACAAACTGGATTTTCGGAAAGATGTAACTGACGATGATCTAAAAGAAATTAGCGATTTTGTTAAAGATGGAATAATTGAAAAGAAACCACAAAATTGAATGAAGGGCAGTCACATTTTGTCCCAAAAAGCATAATTCCAATTTTGATAATGTCCGCGATTCTTGGAGACTTGGTAGTGATAGTATCTGATTTTTTTCTTGACATGTCTAATGTCTAGAATTATAATAGGTAAAATTAATGAATTTTACCGAATAGGAATTAACTAATGGTCAAAAAAGAGATAATAGAAATACTTGAGGACTGGAATTTTTGGAAAAAACAGTTGGATACGGGTATAAAAAGAAAAGAATATGTAGAAAGATCAAAACAGCTTTCAGGCACTAAACAAACTCTGGTAATAACCGGCGCGCGAAGAAGCGGTAAGTCATTTATTATGAAAGAGCTGGCAAATGAAATTATAGGTTCGGGAAAAAATAAAAATGAAATTTTATTAATCAATTTTGAAGATCCCCGGTTTATCCAACTTGATATTAAACTTCTTCAGCAGGTTTATGAGACTTATTTAGAATATTTAGATCCGAAGGGGGCGCCTTACGTTTTTCTTGATGAGATACAGGAGATAGAAGGTTGGGAAAAATGGGTCAGAACGTTTCAGGAGCTTCAAAAAGGAAAGGTATGTGTTTCCGGTTCGAACGCGAAACTTTTAAGCAAAGAGTTAGGGACTCTTCTTACTGGCCGGCATTTGGATATGGAAGTTTTTCCACTTTCCTTTAAGGAATTTCTTTCTTTCAAGGGAATTTTTATTAAAGATGACATGGATATTGTTAGTCAAAGGACGAAATTAAAAAATCTTTTTAATGAATACCTTGAATTTGGAGCTTTTCCCGAAGTTGTTTTGTCGGGACAGAAACAAGACATACTTTTGCACTATTTTGATGATATTTTAAATAAAGATCTAGTCAACAGATTTAAAATCAGAAAACCTAAAAAGTTAAAGGCTTTGACAAAATATTATTTAAGCAACCTTTCCAATTTGATTACATTTAATTCACTGGAAAAGTTTCTGGGCATATCGATGGACACAATAGAAAAATTCTCCGGATATCTGGAGGACGCGTATCTTGTATCTTTTGTTAAGCGGTTTTCATTTAAGGTAAAAGAACAGGAAAAAAGCCCTAGAAAGGTTTATTGTATTGATACAGGTTTAGCCAACGCTGTGGGATTCAGATTCAGCGAAAATTCAGGAAGATTGTTAGAAAACATTGTGTTTTTGGAATTTAAAAGAAGGCAGTCGAAAAATTCAAAAATCGAGATTTATTACTGGAAAGATGTTCAGCACAGAGAAGTGGACTTTGTCCTGAAAGAAGGCTTAAAAGTAACACAATTGGTTCAGGTTTGCCAGCAGTTAGGTGATTTTAAAATAAGAGAAAGGGAAACGAGTAGCCTTTTAAAGGCGATGGATGAATTTGCTATAAATGAAGGTTTGATTATTTCTGAAGATGCTGAAGAAGAGTTATCTCTTGAAGGTAAAAAAATCAAAATTGTTCCTTTGTGGAAATGGTTGTTAATTCGTTAAAGCAGTGGAAAATGTGGTACCAACACGCAGCTAATATTTTGTGTTATAATGTATAAACCATGAAAGTTTTAGTTACGGGTGCGAACGGGTTTATTGGAAGCAGGCTTGTTCGCGAGCTTTTAAAAAGAAATTACGAAGTGGTTTGTTTAGTGCGAAAAACAAGTAACATCGAACTTCTTTCCGGCCTTAATGTCTCTTATATCTATGGTTCAATTGATGACAAATCTTCTTTAATTGACAGCTTTAATGCGATAAAGGATGACTTCCCTGAATATGTTATTCATTGCGCGGGTGTCCTGAAAGGCAGGACAAGAGAGGATTTTTTCTCAGTTAACGCGGGTGGAACAAAAAATCTGATTGAGGCCTGTCTACCTTATAAAGAAAGGATTAAACGGTTTGTTTATATCAGCAGTCTCGCCGCTTCAGGGCCCGCGACAATAAAAAATCCGCGCGTGGAAATAGACACTCCCAATGCTATAAGTTATTATGGACAAAGTAAACTCGCGGGTGAAGAAGAGTTAAAAAAGGTTTCATCTCAGATACCAATAACAGTTATTCGGCCAACCGCCGTTTATGGCCCCGGCGATAGAGGGGTTTATACGTATTTTAAGCTGATTAACAGCGGAATAATGCCGGTTGTCGGTAATATGGAAATGGCAATAAGCGTTATTTTTGTTGAGGATTTGGTTAAAGCCGTACTTTTTATAATGGAAGGCAAAGGCGCTGAAGGTGAAACTTTTTTTGTTTCTGATGAGACTGTCCATAGGCTAAAAGAAATTTTAGCGGAAATTAAAAGTTCGCTGAATAAAAAGACAATCCCTTTGGTTATTCCGGATTTTTTACTCTTTGGGGTAGCTGTTGTTTCAGAATTTGTCGCAGGATTATTTGGGAAGGCAACTTTTTTAAATAGGCAGAAATTTTTGGAAATGCGGCAAAAAGGCTGGGTATGTTCAACGGATAAACTAAAAAAACTTGGTTTTAGGCCGGAATATGATTTAAAACGAGGGGTGGAAGAGACAGTGAGATGGTATCGGGAAAACAAGTGGCTGTAAAATAAAACATCACAGCTTTTTGTCATTCCGGACGGTTTTTTGTCATTCCGAGCGGGAGCGAGGAATCTGTTGTAGGGGCAAATCCCCCTTAATCCCCCTTCCTGCCTACCGCAGGCAGGTTGCAAAGGGGGAAATAGGGGGATTTATTTAAGAAAGATTTCTCCCTTCGGTCGAAATGACAACTAACCTGACAAGCATTGTAGGTTGGGTTGAGGAACGAAACCCAACATTATATTATTTTGTTGGGTTTAGTAAAACCCAACCTACGAAAAAGGAGTTAAAACAATGTCATTAGAAATCGGTGGTCGAAAATTTAAGTCCCGTTTGTTAGTCGGCACGGGAAAATATCCGACTTTCAAAATAATGGCTGAGGCTCTGGAAAAATCAGGGGCGGAAATCGTTACAGTAGCGATCCGCCGCGTAAATCTGACTGACAAAACCCAGGAATCATTGCTTGATTATATTGATACGAAAAAATATACGATTTTACCCAACACCGCCGGATGTTTTAGCGTTGAGGAAGCAATCCGCACCGCCCGGCTCGGGCGGGAAGTTGGATTATCCGATATGGTTAAACTCGAAGTTATCGGCGACCCAAAAACACTTTTCCCCGATACAGCCGGACTAATCGAGGCTACAAAAATCCTTGTTAAAGAAGGTTTTATTGTTATGCCTTACACAAACGACGATATTATTGCCGCGAGAAAACTGGCCGACTCGGGCGCCGCCTGCATCATGCCTTTGGCCGCGCCAATCGGTTCAGGCCAGGGAATTTTAAACCGCAATAATATTATCATTATGCGCGAATTGATTAAAATCCCGATTATCGTCGACGCGGGTGTGGGTACCGCCTCAGACGCGGCGGTTACCATGGAATTGGGCGCCGATGGCGTTTTAATGAATACCGCGATTGCCGGCGCGAGGGATCCTGTCTTAATGGCTGAGGCGATGAGACAGGGTGTTGAGGCTGGACGAAAAGCTTTTTTGGCTGGACGGATTCCAAAAAAATTATACGCGAACGCGTCGAGTCCGGGGGAAGGGAGAATAGTCGATAGTCGATAGTCCTGCCGGCCGGCAGGCATGGCGCTGGTCGCTCGCGGGGAAGCTAGTAGGGGCGACCGGCCGGTCGCCCGTACGTTGTCATTCCGAGCGGGAGCGAGGAATCTGTTGTAGGGGCGACCCTATGTGGTCGCCCTAATAAAAAGAGGGCAGCCACGCAGGGCTGCCCCTACGAAAGAAAGATTTCTCACTTCGTTCGAAATGACAATTATTACGAACGACAAATTTATGTTTCCAAAAAACTATTTCCAACAACCAAGGCTCTGTCTAATCACAGACCGAAAAATAGTAAGGGCGATTCATGAATCGCCCCTACAAAATTTGACCGATGCTGTGAAAGAAGCAGTTGACGCCGGTGTTGATATGGTTCAGCTGAGGGAAAAGGATTTACCGTCAAAAGAATATTTTGAGCTGGCCCGTCAAACAAAAATTATCTGCGAAAGGCGTTCCGCCCTTTTGATCATTAACGACCGTATCGATATAGCTTTGGCTGTCGACGCGGACGGCGTTCATCTTGGCTGGCAGTCTTTACCTTTTCATATCGCAAGACATCTTTTGGGTAAAGAAAAAATCATCGGTGTTTCAACACATTCTAAAGATGAGGCTGTTTTAGCTGAAGAAAAAGGCGCGGATTATATCACTATCCCCCCCAATTATTTGGGCGAATACATGAATTCGCCCCTACAAATTCCGGTATTCGCGGTCGGCGGGATAAATGAAAATAACGCGGGAGAAATAATTAAGGCCGGCGCGAACGGGATAGCCGTTATTTCGGCGATATTGCGGGCGGAGGATGTTAAGGGGACGGTAAGCAAGATAAGACAGTCGATACTGTAGGGGCGACCCTATGTGGTCGCCCTAATAAAAAAGGGCAGCCACGCAGGGCTGCCCCTACGGGGAAAGATTTCTCCCTTCGGTCGAAATGACAGAAGTGTTCGTTCGAAATGACAATTATAATTTACTCGAGAAACCCCGAAGGGGTGTAATATCATAGCGATGGGTGAAGCCCATCGATGGATTTAACAGTAAACAAAAAAGCCCTGAAAGGGCGTAATAAAAGGTTTGGGATTAATTTATACCGCCCTTTCAGGGCTTTTACGTTTCACGGGATCTATTCCATACACAGGGCTTTCGCCCTGTGCTATTATATTATGCCCTTTCAGGGCAAACATTTCGTCTGCGTGATATTTTACGAATACGGGCGACGGGCAACGTTTCGAGTAACTGGTGCTAAATGAATAAAAACAATACACTCCCAATTGCTTTAACCATCGCCGGCTCCGACCCCAGCGGCGGCGCCGGTATTCAGGCCGATTTAAAAACATTTACCTCACTGGGGGTTTATGGAATGAGCGTTATCACGGCTGTAACCTCCCAAAACACTCAAAAAGTAAATTCAGTTTATCCCCTTCCCGCAAAAATAGTCAGGGAACAGCTCGAAGCTGTTCTGTCTGATATCAAACCGGATGTTATTAAAATCGGCATGCTCGCGAATAATGAGATAATTACTGTAGTCACAGATATAATTAAAAAGTATAAATTAAAAAATGTTATTCTTGATCCGGTGATGGCTGCTAAAAGCGGAACGCGTCTTCTCGTAGGGGCGGTTCACGAACCGCCCAATAAAAGGGCAATTCATGAATTGCCCCTACAAAAATTAATATCACAAACTTTTTTGATCACACCCAATGCCATTGAAGCCGAAATTCTTACAGGCATAAAAGTAAGGGCACGGCATGCCGTGCCCCTACTTGAATCAATAACAAAAGCCGCGGAAAAATTAATAAAAATGGGAGCGGAAAATGTCTTGATTAAGGGCGGACATTTGCGTGGCGATGTTTGTAAGGATTTTTTGTTTACTGGATTCCCGACAAAAGCATTCGGGAATGACGAAAAAAATACCAGGCTCAAATGTGTTACTTTATCCCGCCGAAGAATTCCCACAAAAAACACCCACGGGACAGGATGTACTTATAGTTCGGCTATCGCGTGTTTTCTTGTAGGGGCGACCCTGTGTGGTCGCCCTAAAAAAAAGGGCAGCCACATAGGGCTGCCCCTACAAATCGCGATCCAAAACGCCCGGGACTATTTGCATCTGGCAATAAAAAATTCTCTCCATCTGGGGAAAGGATGCGGGCCGGTCAATCATCTTATTCTAATTCAAAAAGCGTACGGATGCCAATCTCCGCCCACAACGGTAGCCGCAGGCTTTAGCCTGCGTAAACAACGCAACCTAAAGGTTGCGGCTACCAGCAAAACAACACAACCTAAAGGTTGCGGCTGCCAAACTGAGACATTACTATCAATGCGGGAAGAAATGAAAAAGGCGGTTAAAAAAACTAAATAATCCGCGGATAGCCGGATTAATCCCGGAAGTTCAATCGAATTTTGCTTACGCCTTAAAAAACGCGGATAATTTAAATGAGGTGCTTGGATTCCCCGGACGCATTATCCGTTTAAAAGATGAAATAAAAACGCTCGCCGAACCAAGTTTAGGCGCGTCAAAACATATGGGCAAGGTTGTCCTGACAGCAATGCGGCATGATCCTTCTTCCCGCGCGGCTATGAATATAAAATTTTCCGATAAAATAATCAATATTTGTAAAAAAACAAATTTAACAATATCTGAATTTGACCGAAAAAAAGAACCGCCGGCTATAAAAACCATGGAAGGACAGAGCCTCGAATGGGGAACAGATATTGCCATTCGCGCTGTAATCGGTCAGTTACCGGTGGTAGCCGCAGGCTTCAGCCTGCGTAAACAACGCAACTTAAAGATTGCGGCTGCCACGCAACCTAAAGGTTGCGGCTACCAATTCCCACCAATAACTGACCCATTACCCCCTACCGTTCCTGATATTATCTTCGACCGCGGCGCAATTGGAAAAGAAGCTATGATTCGCGTTTTAGGAAAAAATCCGGATGATGTGGCGGAGAAGATTATAAAAATTGCATTGTCATTCCGAGCTGTAGGGGCGACCCGGTGGGTCGCCCGAAATGGGAGGGCGAGGCACCGCCTCGCCCCTACGGGGAAAGATTTCTCACTTCGTTCGAAATGACAAAAGTGGTGCGGTCGAAACGACAACTAAAAAGGAGTATGCAATAAATGACATTAAAAGAAAAAGCTGAAAATAAAATTATTCCGCCCGAAATACAAAAATTATCCAAAATCGAAAAAAGCCCCCCTGAAGAATTACGAAAAAAAATCGCGGAAGGTAAAATCGTTATTCCTCATAATCAAAAACGAAAAACGAAAATCTGCGGGATTGGCGAAGGATTACGAACAAAGGTCAACGCCAATATAGGCACGTCTCCGCTTGCCTCCAATTTAAAAAATGAAATCAAAAAATTGGAAACAGCGATTCAAGCCGGCACGGATACGATTATGGATCTCAGCTGCGGCGGGAACGTGAATAAAATAAGAAAAGAATTGATTTCACGATGCCCTATTCCGTTCGGAACCGTGCCGATTTACCAGGCTGCTTATGAGACAATAAAAACAGGCGTAAAAATTACCGGTATCCCGACAGAATTATTCTTTGAGGTCATAGAAAAACAGGCTGAAGACGGCGTCGATTTTATGACAATCCATTGCGGCGTAACACGAAACGTCCTTGAAAAACTGGCTCAAAAAAAACGAATCACGGGAATCGTCAGCCGCGGCGGCGCGATTATCGCTTCATGGATGAAACAAAATAAAAAAGAAAATCCCTTCTTTGAAAATTTCGGCCGTTTACTGAAAATTGCGAAAAAATATGATTTAACCTTGAGCCTGGGCGACGGGCTAAGGCCCGGATGTTTGGCCGACGCGACTGATCCCGGCCAAATTGAGGAATTAAAAACATTAGGCAAACTTTGCCAAAAGGCATGGAAAGAAGGCGTACAAATCATCATCGAAGGCCCCGGACATATTCCCATCCATCAAATCAAAAAAAATGTGGAGTTGGAAAAAAAATACACTAAAGGCGCCCCTTTTTACTGCCTCGGGCCGTTAGTTACCGATGTCGCTCCCGGTTATGACCATATCACTTCAAGCATCGGAGCCGCGCTGGCGGCAAGTTACGGTGTGGATTTTATTTGTTATGTTACTCCAGCTGAACATTTAAAACTGCCATCGGTAAGCGATGTCCATGAAGGGGTAATCGCAAGCCGCATCGCCGGGCATGCCGCTGATATCGCGAAAGGAATTCCCGGAGCCTTAGATTGGGATAAAAAAATGGCAATCGCGAGGAAAAATCTCTTATGGAAAAATCAGATACAATTGGCAATTGATCCTGAAAAGGCCAAATCTTTTCATGAATTATCGCACAGAAATCCCCCTCTTTCCCCCTTTGAAAAAGGGGGATTAAAGGGGGATTCATGTTCAATGTGCGGAGAATTTTGCGCGATGAAAATATTCAACTTTCCCCCTTTGAAAAAGGGGGATTAAGGGGGATTTATAAAAATATGCTGCAATATAACACAAATTTGAAACAATACTCCAGAAAACTTAGGAAAGGAATGACCAACGCGGAAATTTTAGTGTGGTCTAAGCTAAAAAGTAAACAATTAAAAAATTATCAATTTTACAGACAAAAAATTATAGGCGATTTTATCGTTGATTTCTATTGTCCGAAAGCAAAACTTACCATAGAGCTTGATGGCGGCCAACATTACAGCATTGAAGGAAAACAAAAAGATCTACTAAGAGATACTTATTTAAAAAACCTTGGCCTAAAAATTTTGAGGTTTCCTGACAATGAAGTTTTTAGCAATCTTAAAGGTGTAATGGAAAAAATATGGACGAATTTATAAGCTAAAATCCCCCTTGATCCCCCTTTTCCAAAGGGGG
>JBDROR010000217.1:0-2530 GCA_043809805.1 bacterium | reverse complement strand
GAACCGCAATTGTGCTAATAAATATTATCAGTAATGATATAACAAAACCTTCACCCCGCTCCTCTTAAATGATTTCGATAACGAATTATTTATTCCTTCCATTTTACTCTCTTTAATTTGCCCTACTTCCCTAATTAGAGGGGCGGGGTTCACTTGAAAATCCTTTCGTCTTATCACGTCCTCTTATTTCTTAATTAGATTTCCCAATTTCCCCTTACTTTGTTCAGTCCATTGATTTTTCGGGGATTCTTTAACAATAGTCTGATATAAAAGGACAGCACTGTTTTGCTGTCTCGCAAATTCATACAATTCAGCTTTTCGATACATCGCCTCATATAAAAATTCATCTTCCGCTTTTTTAATAACATAGTCTAAGTAACTATGTGCCAGCCTGTCATTTTTTTCCTCATGGTATATTAGCGCTTCATGAATAAACGCTTTAAATTTATTTTCCAAAACAGCGGTTTTAGAACTAGTACATTTCCGGAAATATATATGCGCCATCTTCCATTCCCGCAATTCCTCATAAATCATCCCCAAATTAAAATATACATTATCGATAAGGTGAGATTTGGGATATTTTTCCATTAATATAAGATACGCGTCACGCGCGTCTTTTAATTTACCCTGAAAGTATAAAATGGAACCAATCTTATACTGCGCTTCGGGAGAAAACTCGGATTTAGGATATTCTTTAACAATCCGGCTGAACATTGTAATCGCGTTTGATAATTGATTTAAGGAATAGTAACTGTTCCCTATCCAAAACACGGCATTTACAGTAAGACCATAATCAGGAAAATCCTCTAAAATGGAATTCCACATTTCAATAGCTTTTTGATATTTTTTCTGATTATAAAAATATTCTCCGAGTTTAAACTTTACTTCCGCTAAGTACGGGCTTTTGGGATACTTTTTTGAAAAGTTTTCGGCCAGATTAACCATTTTTTCTGTCTGCTGAAGCTGATAATAAACCCAAATTTGGGCATAAAAGGCATCATCCGCGAATTCATTTTTCGGATAATTTACGGATACCTTATTGTAAAATTCCAAGGCCGTTTGATATTTTTTCAGATTATAAAAGCAGTCTCCTATCCGATAATATGCTTCCGGCGCAAAACTGCTTTCCAAATATTTATCAATTAACACCGCCCACTCATTAGCAGCCTGTGGAAAAATTTCCTTCCGGAAATATCCCCATCCAATCCAGTACCGCGCGTTTTCTTTCCATGGTTCGTTCATTATCTTTCGCCATGTATTTATGGCCTCTGTAAATTTTCCCTGGATGTAATAAACAGTCCCAATTTGATACAGTGATTTATCTTTTAGAATAGATTCCGAAAATTCTTTAACTACCCGTTCGTAAAAAGAAACCGCCTTTGAATAATTTTTTTCATTAAAATAGGTTTCCGCGATCTGAAACACCGCGTCAGGTTTTAATTTGGTAGTTGGAAATATTTCTATAAGTTTTGTTAATTCTTCCCTGCTTTCCAGGTATTTTCCCTGCCGGAAGCAGCTCCACGCTATTCCATAATAACTCGCGTCAGTTAAAACGTGTTTAGGCCATTTTTTAATTATATTTCTGTAGCGGCCAATCGCTTCATCATACTTTTCCTGGTTATATAAACTTTCCGCGATCCAAAACTCAGCGTCAGGGTATAAGGAAGACGGCGGAACCTTTTTGGTTAAAAGGTCAAAATAAGAAATTGCCTTTTTAAAATCTTTTAACTGAAAATACAAACGTCCAATCTTTAAAATCGATTTCTCATTTAAATCTTCATTGGAATATTTATTGTGGACAACATTATACGCCTTTACGGCATCATCGTAATTTTGCAATTGATAATAATTTTCTCCCAACATAAACCAAGATGTCCCCGAAAATTCGCCATCCGGATAATTTTCCACAAGTTTTTTATACTGTTCAAGGCTTTTTTGATAATCATTCAAAAGATAATACGTATAACCGGAAGCAGAAAGGGCGTTTCCAACCCATTCGCTTTCGGGATATCTGTTTATAACTTCCTGATAATAATCAACCGCTTGCAATAAATTTTCCAGATTATAATAAATCCCTCCGATCCAGAACAAACACGCAGGAACAAACTCGCCATCAGGCGTTTCTTTAATCAAATCCTTCCATATCGTTAAAGCTTCGTTATATTTTTTTTCCTTAAAATATGTCCAACCTGCCCCATATTTCGCTTTTTCATAAAACGCACCTTCACTAAAACGTCTGGTTACAATTTGATATTTCTCCCTTGCTCTTTCATAATTTTCCATAAGATAGAATGATTCTCCCATCCAAAAATATGCCTGCTCTTCCAATTTGCCTTTAGGATATTTTGTAATATATTTCTCATACTCAACCGCTGATTTCTGATAATCCTTCAGTTTAAACAAACTTTCAGCTAAATAATACTGGGCTGATTCATTAACATTGCTTTCAGGATATTTCATTAACACCGTTTTAAAAGAATCAACGCTTTTTTTGTATTCTCCTTTCTTCAGCCAAATCCAGCCAAGAGAG
>JBDROR010000216.1:0-6331 GCA_043809805.1 bacterium | reverse complement strand
AATAAAAGGCGCGCTGGATATAATTCTTTTTTCATTTTTTATTAAACCCAGTACCTTCTCATAATCCTGAATCCCTTTTTCGCCCTGCTGGTAAATAACAATATGGCTGTTTGTGCCTAAAATTTTGTCTGTCAAATCCTTTTCAAAACCGCTCATTACCGCTAAAACTGTAATCAAAGCCATTACACCTACAGCAACCCCAAAAATGGAAATCAAGGTTATTATAGGAATAAATGCCTGACGCCGCTTGGTTATTAAATAACGAAGGCTGATAAACCATTCAAAAGACATAAACACCCCTACGGTTTCATATGCGGAAATAAAATAACATCCCGAATTGAATTGCAATTACAAAGAGCCATAACCAGACGATCAATGCCAATTCCAAGCCCGGCCGCCGGCGGCATTCCATACTCTAAAGCATGGACAAAATCCTCATCTATAACATGGGGCGATTCTTCATCCTTTTCATTTAATTGCTCCTCAAGCTTTTTCCTTTGTTCTATCGGATCGTTTTGCTCAGAATAGGCGTTTCCCAATTCCTGTCCCCCGATGAAAAGCTCGAATCGCTCGGCAATCGCGGGATTATCATCGCGGTTTTTTGCCAAAGGGCTAAACTCTATCGGATAATCCGTAATGAAAGTCGGCTGTATAAGATTTGGTTCCACCAATTTCTCAAATATCTTATTTTTTAATTTATTTCCTTCATAACCTTCCGAGTTAAACAGCTTCACTGTTTTTTCATAAACATCTTTGTCTATAGTGGATAATGCCTCATCAAAAGTTAAACAGTTCCACGGGGGAGTTAAATTTATTTTATTCCCGTTCATTTCAAATTCCAATGAATCAAAAATATCATTCGCGACATTTACTATAAGGTTCCGGCATAATTCCATCATGCTTTTATAATTAACATATGCCTGGTATACCTCAATCATCGTAAATTCCGGATTATGCCGTGTAGATATTCCCTCATTTCGAAAATTACGGTTTATTTCATATACCTTCTCAAAACTGCCTATCAGAAGCCTTTTCAAATAAAGTTCAGGCGCTACACGCAGATACAAATCCATATCCAAAGCGTTATGATGGGTAACAAACGGCCTTGCCGCCGCCCCGCCCCACAAAGGCTGCATCATTGGTGTTTCAACTTCTAAAAACCCATCCTTTTCCAAAAAGTCCCTGATCGATTTAATAATCTTTGAACGGTAATAAAATACCTTTTTGACATCATCATTTACCAAAAGATCTAAATATCTTTGGCGGTATCTCAACTCAACATCTTTTAATCCATGCCATTTCTCAGGGAGAGGCTTTAACGATTTACCAAGGAAAGTAAGTTCTTTCGCTAAAATGGTAACTTCTCCCGTATGCGTTTTAAAAATGGAACCTTCTATTCCAATAAAATCACCGATATCCAAAGCCTTGGCAAATTCTTTTTTATGTTCAGTATCAAGCTTTAAATAAACCTGAATCTGTCCGCTTTCATCCTTGATGTTAAAAAACACGGTTTTCCCATGACTTCGGAAGGAAATTATCCTGCCCGCGGCCTTATATATTTTTTCATTTTCTTCACCTTGCTTTAAGGAGGAATATTCATCAAGAATTATTTTCGCAGGCGTTTTACCGGGAAAATCGTGCGGGTAGGAATCAACATTCAAATTCTTTAAATTTTCTAACTTTTTTAATCTTTCAGCTGTCAAAAGGTCAATTTTTGCCATAATTATTCACTCTTGTAATTTGTGTGTGTAGTTTGTAGTGTGGATTTTAAGCCCGAAATCAGGCACTTCTCTTTTTCAGAAAACAGGCTGATTCTATCACTAATTGGTCTCAATATCAACTATTTTCTTAAAATCAGGGTAATCGGTCAGTTATCGGTGGTAGCCGCAGGCTTTAGCCTGCGAAAACTCGCGAAATGACACCGCAAGCTAAAGCTTGCGACTACCGTTTTCCACTAATAACTGGCCGATTACAAATTAGGGCCTATAATTCTTGGTTTAAAACGTTTCATTAGAAGAGAATTACTAACTACCGAAACAGAGCTGAAAGCCATTGCTGCACCTGCAATAATCGGATTTAATAAAAAACCTGTAAATGGGTAAAGTATTCCAGCTGCAATTGGAATTCCAAGGGTATTATAGAAAAATGCCCAAAAAAGATTCTGCTTAATTTTATTCATCACATAACTTGAAAGATCCATAGCTATAGCAACATCACGTAGATCGTCTTTAATAAGAACAATATCTCCAGCTTCCATTGCCACATCCGTACCGGTTCCTATTGCTATCCCAATGTCTGCCTGTGTTAATGCAGGAGCATCGTTTATTCCATCTCCAACCATGGCAATTTTTAGTCCTTCGGATTGAAGGTTCTTTACTTCTTCTGCTTTATCCTGAGGTAATACTTCTGCCAGAACTCTGTCAATTCCAAGTTGCACGGCAATAGCTTTTCCGGTACGAGCATTATCTCCTGTTATCATTACTACTTTTTTATTCATATTTTTCAAAGCATTAATGGCTTCTTGTGAATGTTCCTTTAAAGTGTCCGCCACTGCAACTATACCAGATAATTTATCATTAACAACTACCAGCATGGCAGTTTTACCCTGAGTTTCAAGTCCTGCAAGAGACTTCTCCAATGGTGATGAATCAATTGATAAGTCCTGCATAAGTTTTCTGTTCCCAAGGTAAATAGTTTTTCCCTGCCATAAAGCTTTTACTCCTTTTCCGGTTATTGAATCGAAATTTTCAGCTTCTGGAATACTAAGATTTCGTTTCTCGGCACCTTTTACTATTGCTTCACCTAAAGGATGTTCTGATTTTTTTTCAGTTAATGCAGCTAAAATTAATATATCCTCTTCTTTATTCTCTCCATAAATTATAACGTCCGTTAATTCCGGTTCGCCTTTAGTGAGAGTACCTGTTTTATCAAAAACTATAGTATTTATACTATGAGCTGTTTGAAGAGCATCGGCGCTTTTTATTAAAATACCATGTTCTGCACCAAGCCCTGTTCCGACCATAACAGCAGTAGGAGTAGCAAGTCCTAAAGCGCATGGACATGCGATAATAAGCACTGCAATAAAAGTTGATAAGGCAAACACAAATCCTTTTCCGACAAGAATCCATACTGAAAAAGATAATATTGCGATAACAACCACAACAGGAACAAAATATGCTGATATCTTGTCCGCTAGTTCCTGAATTTGAGCTTTGCTTCCCTGAGCTTCTTCTACAAGTTTAATGATCTGAGCAAGTGCCGTATCAGCTCCAACCTTCGTAGCCTTGAATTTAAAACTACCTGTTTTATTTATTGTAGCGCCAATAACAGTGTTTCCCGGTATCTTTTCTACAGGAATACTTTCTCCTGTTAACATTGATTCATCAACACTTGAATGGCCGTCAATTACTTCACCATCAACTGAAATTTTCTGTCCAGGCTTAACAATTACTATATCACCTTGAACAACTTCCTCAATCGGGATCTCTTCCTCTTTCCCGTTTCTTTCAACTAAAGCTGTTTTAGGCTGAAGCCCCATAAGTTTTTTTATTGCTTCGGAAGTTTTCCCTTTTGCAATCGCTTCAAGCATTTTACCGAAGAGAATAAATGCAATTAGGATACCAGCCACTTCGAAATACAAATTTTTAATACCGCCATATTGTGTGTGCCCCTGCCAAATATTTACGGAAATAAAAAGACTATATAAATAGGCAGACCCGGTACCGATAGAAACAAGCGTATCCATATTTGCTGTCTTTGTTTTAATAACGGCTATTATTCCCCTGGTATAAAATTGATATCCTATCAGCATAATTGGTGTCGTTAAAATAAACTGAAATAATGCCATATTTTTAATAACAAATTCAGGAAGAGCTAATCCCATGTGAGGCCCCATTGCAATATACAGCAGAGGAAGTCCGAGTATAAATGAGAATATTGTTTTTAATTTTAGAGTTTTAATTTCTTTTGCTCTGGCCTCTTTTTCTGCATCAACTGTTGACTCAGCTTCTTCTAAAGGTGTGTATTTGGGTTTTACAACTTTATATCCGCTTTTTGTAACAGCTTCCTCAAGTTTCTTAATGTCAACTATATTTGGATTATATTCAACAAATGCTTTACCTGACGCAAAATTTATATTTGCTTTATATACACCTTTTAAGGTTTTTAAGGCTGTTTCAATTGTTGCAACACATGAAGCGCATGTCATACCCGATATAACTATTATTGCTTTTTCTAACTTTTTCCCTTCAGGAATTTTTTTATGATCTGCACCACATACAGGATCTATAGCCATTTTTTCTCTCCTTAAAAATGTCTCAATAATTCCTAAGCGATAGGCAGAATTTCTCGGAATACTTTCTTAATAAAATATGAAAAGGAAGCCTGTGATATGATTTCTAAGGGATAATTGGTGCCGAGGGCCGGAATCGAACCGGCACAGCAGTCGCCCACCGGTGGATTTTAAGTCCACTGCGTCTACCAGTTCCGCCACCCCGGCACCGTTGATTACAAGCGGTATTGTAATTCATTCCTGATGAAAAGTCAAATTTATCGTGAATTGAGTGCAATCATGGATTCCCGCCTGCGCGGGAATGACAATAGTTGTGGTGAGGATGTATTGTGGGGTTGTCATTCCGAACTGTAGGGGCGACCCCATGGGTCGCCCGAAATGGGAGGGCGAGGCACCGCCTCGCCCCTACGAAGAAAGATTTCTCCCTTCGGTCGAAATGACAATTATTACCAAAATTACAAAATTGTGTGGTTGGAATGACAATTAAAAATTTTTGACGTTACCTGTGAATTTGGAGGGAGAACTTACACCTGGATAAATTGGTTTGCAGTCCAACGCATTTCTTCCAACATTTGTTCGGCTATATTCGTTTTTAGAAAGATTGACGCGAATTTTTCAATATCGTTAAGAGACCGTATAATTTCCCCGGGAGTATAAGCCTTTTGTATTTTTTCCTCAACAAGCTTCCCTTTTCTTCCCATAAATTTAACGGCTAACTCTCCAATCTCTCTCTTTATTGGATCAATGTCTATTGTAGTAATCTCAACCGCCTTTTTTTCCTCTTCGAGATGTTCTTTCATTATCAAATGTTTTATCAACGGGCCTCGAATAAGCGCGGACGAAACAACCGGCGTAGGCGTTAAATTCGCAAGCTGGGAAGCTAAATAATTATCAGCTAATAGTCTTTTCTTTGCCACGATTAATTACCTCCTTAGCCAGTTCATTATATACCCTTGCTCCATAGGAGCCTTTAGCGTATAACTGCACTGGTTGATGTGCTATTGGGGCTTCTGCAATATGGACTCGTTTCCCAATAACTATCTCAAAAACCTGTTTATCGAACTGTTTTTTTAATTGATCCAAAATTTCTTTAGCCAGATTAGTGGCCGAGCTATAAAATGTAGGCAAATACCCCATTATCTCAATCCCAGGATTAAGATTTTGTTTTATGCTGGCTATCACCGAATGCAATTGAACAATTCCGTCCAATGAAAATTTATCTTCGCTTTTTATTGGGATTAAAATTTCTTTAGCGCAAGTAAGACAGTTAATCGCCAAAAGATTTAATGACGGGGGACAATCAATAATAATAAATTCATAATTATTGAAAACAGTTGAAAGCCGTTCTCTTAAAATAATTCTATTATCAAGATTAGTTTTGTATGGCAGATCTAATTCTACCGATGATAGATTCCTGTGCGAAGGTATTAGAAATAGATTATCTACCATAGTTTCCAAAATAATTGTAGAAATATTAAAAGTTTCTGCAGGGGCTATGAAAAGCTGACAAATGGTATTTTCTGCGTCCAGTGGACGGACACCTAAGCTTGCACTGGTATTTGCCTGATGGTCCATATCAATAAGCAGTGTCTTCTTCCCGAGCATCGCAAGGCCGGAACTTAAATTGACCGCGGAGGTGGTTTTACCTACACCGCCTTTCTGATTAACTATCGCAATTATTCTTAGATTCACCCAGCCCTTCCTTTTTAACAATTCATTTTCAATCACAACCTATTTCCCAAACTAACATAATTTATCCCAACCATTCCTAGAAATCCTAGGAAAGGCTGGGTTCACCCAGCCCCTCACCTCTACTTTCATCATTAAACAATACATTCATTTTTTTAAAAAAGCTACCTTACTTCAGACCCCATCCAGTTATTTTATGAGGGGCTGGGTTCATCTTATTTAAATTATATTTTAATATTGGGACTTTTACAACTAAAACTCTTAAGTATTATCGGTTTAAATTAAATGAACTTTAATCGAAAATCCGCCCAAAATAATAAAAAATAATTGACTTTAAAGGAAATATTGGTA
>JBDROR010000215.1:0-2125 GCA_043809805.1 bacterium | reverse complement strand
ACTGACAACTGATAACTGACAACTATCAACTACTCTTCCACACTCAACAACTTCTCAATAGAATTCGCCAATGTTGTATAATATTTTTTTATCAACTCCGCGATATCCGCCTCTTTCGCTATGGTTAATTCAAGTTTCACGCCAAGAACCGACTGCAATTTATCGTAAATCATAGCATTTTGCGAACTGTCAATTGCGATAGTCAAAACATTGCCTTTTAATCTTATCGGCATAAAGTTATAATCCCAAACCAGTTTTCCAGAAACCCTTTTTACCGCTTCTTCCTGAACCTGAATTCTGCTCAAATCGATATAAGGCAGTTTCATTTGCTCGGACAAAATTTGAAGCAACTGGTCTTCCGTTACCGCCCCTATTTTTATTAAAACCTTCCCAAGGACATCCCCTGTTTTTTTAGCCTCCCTTAACCCTTTATCCAGCTGCTCCTGACTAATTACATTTTTCTCTACTAATAATTCGCCTAATTTTTTTGCCATAATTTACCTCGTATTTCGTCGTTCGTATATTCTTACTTCCCCCTTTGTAAAAGGGGGGTAGGGGGGGATTTTCCCGAATTGTTTAAATCCCCCTTGATCCCCCTTTTCCAAAGGGGGAATTAAAACACTCTCCACTCGCCACTCGCCACTAAAACTCCAGTTTCCCCTGCATATAAAACCTATCATTTGGGAAATTATCATAACGGCCGCCTAATATTTTCTCACAGCAGCTGATAGTCTCTTCAGTTGTAACATACGTTCCCGCTCTGCCGGTATACAGCTCCGCGGTAAAAAAAGCCTGTGTCATAAAATTTTGCAATTTTTTCGCCCTCTCAAAAATGATACGTTCCGTGCGGGAAAGTTCTTCCACTCCGATAACAGCCGCGATATGTTTTAATTCCTCATATTTGCTCAAAACCTTCAAAACTTCCTGAGCCGTTTCAAAATGGCGCGGCCCGACAATATCCGGATCCAAATTCGAAGAAGACGAGGATAAAGGGTCTATCGCCGGATAAATCCCCGCCTGCACTTTCTCTCTGGAAAGAACAACAATCGAATCAAGGTAAGAAAATATGCAAACGACCGCAGGATCGGTTAAATCATCCGCCGGAATGTAAACAGCCTCCACGGCCGTTATTGACCCGCCTGACTGGGAACGGATTCGTTCCTGAAATTCCCCCATTTCCGATGTCATTGTCGGCTGATACCCCGTCTCTGACGGTATTCTTCCCAAAAGGGTGGACAACTCGCTTCCCGCCTGAATAAAACGAAACACATTATCGACAAAAAACAAAACATTCTGCCCTTTCTCCTGAAAATATTCCGCCATTGTAACACCTGAATGGACTACCTCAAACCTTGATCCCGGCGACTCATTCATTTGCCCAAATATTAAAACTACCTTATCCATAATCTTTTGTTTTCTAAATTCATGATATAACTCATTTCCTTCCCTTACACGCTCCCCCACCCCGGCAAAAATACATCCTTGTCCGTGTTTTTCAACGACATTATGTATTATTTCCAGGGTAAGAATCGTCTTCCCCAATGCCGCTCCGCCCAACAATCCCGTCCGCGAACCTTTCACCATCGGGAATAAAAGATCTATAATTTTTATTCCTGTTTCCATTATTTCAAATTTACCCACATGGATTTTATCCATATTCATGCCGAAAGAAGTTGGCTTTCTATTACGGATAGGATAAAATTTTTTGGCGGCGATCTCGCCTTTGCCGTCAATAGGCTCGCCCAAAACATTCATCATCCTTCCAACTATTTCATCGCCGATCGGAACCTGCATCGGAGTCCCTGTGGCAAAAACCAAAGCATTTCTCTGAATATCGTTGGTTGAAGCCAGCGCTATACAGCGGACCGTGTCTTTCCCAAGATGTTCCACCACTTCAAGGACAACCCGCCTCTGATCGTAAGTACCGGTAATAAGAACCTCATAAATACTTGGGAGCGGCGGTTCAAATTTAACATTTACAATCGGCCCCTGGATTGAGACTACGCGGCCCTCTTTTTTGGCGGTATCTATTTTATCGTTTGCCATTATTCTCCTCTTGAAACAATTGTCATTTCGAGCTTACTACTCTGTCATTTCGAGCGTTTACTTTTGTCATTTCGACCGC
>JBDROR010000214.1:0-15347 GCA_043809805.1 bacterium | reverse complement strand
TATTTTTTATAAAATTCAAATTTATCTCCACCTGACCATCTGTCTTGACATGTAATTTAATAATTGGTAATATCTAACCAGATCAATAAAATTCCTTATTTTTCAGTTGAGGATTTTGCCCGAAAGATTAAAAGCTTTTTGGCAGTTAATTCAACTGAAAGGGGGAATTTTATATGGACAAGCACAAAAGGAAGAAATCCGTTTCTCAATGCACAAACAAAAAGATTGGAAAGCTTCTAATGGATTTTATTGCCGGAGACTTAAAAGCTAAGCAGAGTGATGAGTTTGAAAAGCATTATTTAAAATGCGATGCATGTTTTGCAGAATATGTTTTTAAATTGGAAACGCAAATTGCTTTAAAACATGAAAAACGGATGAAGTAATATGATGAAAAGACACTTGGGTAAATAACTAAGTGTCTTTTTTTGTAAACGGGGAAAGATGGATATAACTTGGACGGACTTACTTGATAGTGTAAAAAAAAACAACAATCAAGAAGCTGAAGCTGAATTATACAAAAGAAGCCACAGACATCTATTGAAACTTATTGATGACTATATCAAGCTTGGGAAAACAAACAATAGCATATTTGGAACTCTTATCGCTGAAGGATTGGAATCGAAAATACGCAGCAACATGAAGGAACTAATCGAAGATGCGCAGGTTAAAACTATATCCAAATTTAAAACACCGCTGTATGATAGTTTTGGTTTTATACGTTATTTAGATAAGGCTGCAATAAATACTATACGAAAATATATTAATGATGATAGAAAAGAAATAGAATTTCAAAAGAAAATCATTGATATTGATAAATTTAAAGATGATAATAGTAATAGCAATAAGCGAGAAATAGAAGATATTGAGGATAAAAGATATATTGAATCACCAACTATTGGAGTGAAATGGGATGCTTTGGATTACCTTTATGAAGAACTTCAAAATTATGACGAAGTTTATGAAACAATACTTCTTGAAAGAGATAGGGATGGCAAAGCATTTAGCGAAATATCCCAGTCTTTACAATTAAAAGGTGTTCAATTAAATGCAGGGCAGGTAGATTCAAGATATAAATATATTAGTAAAAAGATATATCAGAAGATAAGAAAAAAATTCATGGAGAAAAAAAATGAGTTGCACTAATCCTTCTATTGGTAAAAAACTTTATGATTTTATAAGCGGCAATTTAGCTCCTCAAGAAATAGATGAGTTCGAAAAACATTATTTAGAATGTGAAGAATGCTTTGCAGAGTATGTTTTTAAATTGGAAACGCAAATTGCTCTAGAACAAAACAAAGAAAAAGTCTTTTATCAAAACGAAAATTTGGAGGGAGCCTATTTCCATAGGATAAATGCAGCTGAAAATGAAACACCTATAAAAAATACGGACGATTTTATTATCGTGGCTAAAAAATGTATCCGGGCAGAAGAAATTATTAGAAATAATTTTAAGCGTTCTGAAATTAAGACTTTTCTTCGTAATCCATCTTTACTCCCTCCGATTTTAAAAGAATTGGAGCTTAATGTTTCCTTAATTAAAAATATCCTTAACCGAGCCATAGAAATATTTGCCCTTTTTGTTGATAAAGATAACAAAGAAATTGGTTATGCTCACAATATTGAGATTAATTTGTCTGAATTACAGAAGGGAGAAAAGGAAAAGGTTAATATAATCGGGGACAGAAAAATAAAAATAGAAGAAAAAGAGACATTACCCGATGGGAGTGTTCGTACTACTACATTAGAAACTAAATTTAAAGTAGCTATTAATAAAGCAGTTTATGCCGCTTTTTGTTATGTTCAAAACTTGCCGAAGGAGTTAAAAACAACTCAATGTAAATATTTAAATATAAATAACTACTCAATTGAATGTTGCATCGATAGTTATTCTATAATTGACGAAACATCGATTGGTCTAGCTGCTGCTATTGCTACTGTCTCCAAGGTTCTAGATTTACCCACAAAAAAGAGGTTTGCGTTAACAGGGGGGATTGGTAGAGAAATCGGAAATATTAAAGGTGTAAATGGTATACTCCCCAAAATTAAAGCAGCTATTTCAAAAGGGGTAGATAATATTATTATCCCTGAAGCGAACTACAAAATATTAGTAGAAAAGCATCCTGAAGAATTACAATTATTAAAAAAGAAAAATCCCGATATTAATATTTATCATGCTAATGATCTTAGTGAAGCTGTAAATATTGCTTTTGATTTCGAAAAAATTAAAGATGCCTTAAAATCATTTTGTTCTTCGCAAGAAGCATCTATTAAATCTCGTGGAAAATTTGCAAGGAAAAGTATGCCAAAAAGTACTAGTGTTACCCCTGCGTATGGTTTAAAATTTGAGAAAATTATTTGGAGACACTTTTATCTAAAAAATTATGGCTTTAAAGGAGAGATAGAATATTTTGTGAAAAATGTTTCAAACCAAAATCTTGCATATTTACCATCAGATCAGGCCAGTTGGTTTGGCTGGAATGTTAAATTAATAAAATTCAAACCCCAACTTTATGATAATGATAAAGAAATCTATAAAATATATAAACGCTTTCTTGTCAAACACAACATGACGCGCAAAGATATTGATGGAAATGAAAGAGAAATTACATTATATAATTGGCAATTGAAAGTGGATCCGCCACTATCTCTAAACAAAGAATTACATTATGGGCAGATAATTGAAACTGTTAATAGTGAAAAGGAGGCATTTTTTGAAGAAGGTTCATGGCCGGGTATGTTATCCCCGTTTCATGTAGGAACCCTTATTTGTGAAATATACGCGCCAGAAGGATATCATCTTATTATTAAAGGACATGTTGTAAAAGATAGTGCAGGCATTATTCATGATAATAAGCGGGGTTCACCAAAAATATCAAAGGATAGGAAGAAAATAGTTTGGGAGGTTAAAAAACCAATTCCAACGCTTTTATATTTGATAAAAATTGTAAATGAAAAAGATTAAAGATAATATATTTTCATTTAAATTTCAATGTGTCAGATGCGGTAATTGTTGTACCATGTTACCGGAGGGGATACCTTTATTTTATAAAGATGCTAAGAGGATTGCTTTGTTTTTGAGCTTAAGCATCGATGCTTTTCTTTTGCAATACTGTGGACTAGTGCTGAATCAAGTTGTTATTAAGGGACAGGAAGTGAAAATTCCTGTTTTGTATTTAAAGACCTTTGATAGAATATGTATTTTTTATAAAAAATGTGATAACGAATGCTTAATACAAAAAGCAAAACCATATGTTTGCAAAGCCGCGCCGCTTATTTCATTGCCATTTCAAAACAAGGAAAGCGCAGAATTTTTAAAAAAACATTGTAAAGGATTTGGTAATGGAACCTATTACAGTAAAAAAAAGGTTAAATCCATATTTGAACAAGAAGCTAAACTTGAAGAAAAAGAGTGGCAATTGTTTAATGATGGCTTATATGATTATCTTATAAATCTGTTTAGTATAAATAAGGAGGTGAAAAAATGACGCCCACTATTGAAAAAGAAAAAATGCTTTCTTCGATTAGACTAAGATTATGGACTGAACTTTTGTCTAAAAAAGGAAAGACTAAAAAAGATAGATTTTCTGAAAAGGGGAAATAATATTTATCAAAACTTCTTGGCAAAATTTTCCATTCTTTTCTAAAATAATTGAAAAGGGGATGATGAAAATTTTTTTTCTCGCATTCAGCCTTCTTTGGAAGAGAGATTTTAAAGAAAAATCCTTCTGTCTTGACCGGACATGTTTATCCCTTATGGCGCAATCAATGCGCCTCCACACCATATAATACCGTCAATAACTTTATCATTTAGATTGATCAGTTCATTATTGGAAAAACTGATTTCACTCCGGACTTTTGAAATTATTCTGAATTTAAGAGTAATTAAAACTCCGTCTCCATTTGCTCCGAGATTGCTGTTTTTTTGGCTAATACCTATAATTAATTTATTTAACATAGAATTGGAATTAACAAAATATTGAACCTGTCCGATATTTTCTAAAAAATTTCCCGGCGCATAACTTTCGTAATTCAATATGCTTGGATTAAAGTCTAAATAAAATGACGCTCCAAAAACATGATCTGCTGTGATTCCTTTTGCTTTTATTCTAATCTCTAAAAGGTCGCCTTCTGTAAAATTTCCTTCCATATATACGCTGTTATTAGCGGGATTAGTTTCTCCTTCAAAAAAAGGAGACCTGTCTCTGTGGCACGCAGAAAGGAAAAAACTCAAAGTCAAAATAAACAGTAAGGATTTTTTAAACATTATTTACCTCTTTTTTAATTTAGCGCAATGTTTTATTTTTCACAGCCAAACATCAATTATTCTTAATACATTACTCCAAAGTTTTCCCCCAATAGACTTAAATCTATTCCATCCACTATCCCATCTTTATTTATATCAACAGCAGGATTCCATTTGGAATTATCAGGTTCTCTGCCAAAGTTTATAAAGAGCGTGTTGATATCTCTACCGTCTATAATTCTTAATTTATTTTCTTTATTTATATCACAGTCCGATATTGGAGCAATTTCGGGGTAATGGGGGATAGCCTCTATCTCATAAGAATAATCGCTTTCCTCATCTGCATAGTCCACAGCTGTCACGCAGTAATAATATTTTTTGTGGTTATAAACCGAAGTATCTGTATAGACAGTATCTAGGATAATTTCTGCGTTTATTTTGCTAAGGTTATTATTTTCTTCACGACGGTATAAATTATATCCTTGCGCTTCATAATTATTCTCAAATTCCCATGATAATTTTACTTGAGCATTACCTGTTTCCCCTTTAATATTCTTGGGATATGGCTTCCCTTTGATTACTGTAATTGTTATTGTTTCATTGCTTGAATCCATTCCATCTGTTGCTTCAAATTTTATATTTTTATAAATCCCGGATTGATCAAAGTCAGGTTCCCATGTAAATGTCTGATCAATGAAATATGCTCCTTCCGGCAAATTTGAAGCCGAGTATGTTAAAGTATCTCCATCCGGATCTGATCCGATAATTGAAAAAGCTAACTTCTCCATTCTCTTTACGGATTTGTCTCCTATTGGATTTAATACTGGCGGTCTGTTCACATCTCCAACGGTTATTATTATTGCTTCGGAATCGCTTTCCGGAGGCATACCGTTATCGGTTACAGTGAAAGAAATACTTTCATAATTACCAGCTTGATTGTAATTTGGCGACCATACGAATATTTGAGCAGTTGAATAAAAAACCGCATAGGGAGGCAGGTTGTTAGCTGTATAGTTTAGCTTATCTCCGTCCTCATCTTGTCCTGTTATAGTGAATTGCAAAACCTCTCCTTCATTTACAATTTTATTGCCTATAGGATTAAGTTTTGGCGGTCTGTTTACATTGCCTACTGTTATAGTAATAGATTCCGAGTCGCTTTCCGGCGGGGTTCCATTGTCTGTTACGGTAAAAAGCACATCTGGATAATTTCTCGCTTGTCCGTAATCTGGTGTCCAGCTGAATGTTGGAGGTATTATATCAAATTCCGCTCCTATCGGCAGATTGCTTGCGGTATAAGTTAATTCATCTCCATCATCCGGATCGTTGGCTTTTATCGGGAATTCTAACAGGGTGCCTTCACTTATTATTTTATCGCCTATCTGCTCTAATATCGGCGGACGGTTTACATCTCCAACTGTTATCGTAATAAACTCAAAGTCGCTGGCAGGCGGTGTGCCATTATCTGTAACGGTAAAAAGCATATTAGGATAATTTCCTGTTTGACCGTAATTAGGTGTCCATTTGAAAGTTTGAGTTAATGCATCAAATTCCGCTCCTGTAGGTATGTTGCTGATTGTAAAGGATAAATTATCTCCGTCTGGATCTGTAGCGGTTATAACGAATTCTAAAGATTCACCTTCGTCTATTGTTTTATTGCCTATTGGGTTAAGTATGGGCGGTTGGTTTTCAGATGGATTAGATAAAGTGCCTATCTCATACCAAACAGAAGTGTCATAATTCGGCGGATTGGAGCTGTCTTTCACTATCTGCCTGTAACGATACAAACTGTTTTCCAAAAGATTATCGTCAACCCAAGAAACAGGGCGGTTATCCGAAAATTCATAATTGCTTACTCCGCCTTCGGAATTTGTCCACGCAGTTTCGTTAAAGAACTGACTTTCGATTTTGTAATACACGGGCGGTGTTGAGTCATAGGCTGTATTTGAAGTTATGAAAACACGAGTGGTTTCATAAGTTAACGAAGCAAAGCTGTTCGGAGAGGGCGGAGCGGTATCAGGTTGAGACACATCAAGAATTATTGCGTCTGAATATGGCATTGACCAGCTGTCGTTATTATTTTTGAATTTTACATAAACTGTTTTTATGCCGTTGCCTGTGGCAAGATTCCATTGCTTAGTTGTTGAGTAATTTTCAAGAGCTGACCAGTTAACATTATCATTGCTAAAGCACATTTTTTTGACAATTCCATCATTGTCTGTAGCAAACAGTTTGAGTATTACGGATATGGAATTAGTATAAGTGTCGCCATTGTTAATAGAAATAGAGCCTGCTGGCAGAGTGCCGGTTACAAAATACCAAACAGGACTTTCATTGCTTGCGTTATGATTATCATTTGCCTCTATTTTCCAATAATATACACAACCGTTGTCTAATGTGCCGGGATTAAAATATGTGTTATTTTGACCAGCTGAAATTAAAGGAGGATTACCGAATTTACCAAAGTAAACATTGTATGTAACAGTATCATTAATGTCAGGATCTCCACTGGTCCATAATAAGGTTATGTCTCCTGATTTTCCAGTTGAGCCGTCTTCCGGCATTGGATTGCTCGGCGCGTTGGGTGATCGGTTAGTTACATTAACAGTTTTAATTACTGTTGAGATAAAACCCTTATTATCTTTTACTTCCAGCCTTGCATTGTATGTCCCAACAGATGAATATTTATGCGTAGATATTTTATCGCTTGAAAACTCTGAGTCATAAATTTCATCTCCGTCAAAATCCCATCTAACTTGCAATTGATCATATTCGCTCTCTGTGTCGTGGGATAAGCTTGCGTCAAAAGTAAATAATGTTCCGGTGCCTCCCTGAGGTGGATTAATGCTGAAATCAGCTTTTGGAGCGGTGTTTAATGCTGGCCCTCCATAAGTACCTCTGTCATTTCTTGAGCCATCAGTGTCATTATATCTATCATCAAAGTCGCCACTGTTAATGGAATCTGAACCTGTTTGTAAATGATAATTATTATTTGCAGTATCTACAAACTTAGGATCCGAACTTATATCTCCTGGTCCCATTTTACTGATATTTCCTGAAAAATTATTGGTATTGTTCCAATAAGTGTTAAAAGATGGAAAAATATGCTGATGTGCTTTATCGGAACCATTATCAGAAAGTCCAGTATTATTATAAGCAATAACATTATTTTTTAAATAGACTTTAATATCTGTAAATAGATCTGTAACAGCGTAAGTTAAGGCCGTTCCAGTATTATTGCTTAAGGTGTTATTTTCTACAATAATTTCTCCTTTCGACGCACTACAACCGGAAATGTATATACTTGATTTTATTAAATTATTTCTTACTATTTGCCTCCCATCCCCTCCCGTTGAAATTAATCTCTTTAACATATTGTTGGAGATGATGGTAAAATTACATTTGGTACAATCAATAGGGCTTTGCGATGTAAAACCATCCACCATACTATTGGACGCCATCCTTATGGACGCCACCCCTATGGCCAGATTTTGCAAAGATACCATTGCCGGGCCCGCACCTTGCAGTCTCACCCCTTGTTTTAGGTTAATGGTTTCTGCGGTATATGTCCCTGGTAGCACATACACCATATCTCCGTCCTGTGCCTCATCCATGGCTGACTGAATTTTATTGTATTGAGTTGGAACTTCTAAAACTTGTCTGTTAGGAACGTATAGAATCGTATCTGTTAATGTTGACCAGTTACTCAATGAATCAGAAACTTTTGCGTAAACAGTTTTTAAACCGGAATCAGAGTCTCCGCCATATATGGTCAAATCCCAGTTTTTCTTTATCGATGAATATGATTCTGCCGGCGACCATTCAACTCCGTCATTGCTGAACATCATTTGTGAGGTGCTGTCGATTCCACCAACCTCATCGGAAATATCAAAGGTTATAGTCACAAGTTTATCTGCTGTCGCATACTCTTCAAAATTTACAGCGATTGTTCCCTGTGGCCCGACGTCATCCAAATTATATGTCCCATCAAATACAAGTGTCTGTCCGCTATAAAGCGTTTTCACCTGATAGGACGGTGAATAACAATTTGTTATGGGTGAAAAAGTAATGGTGTAAATTCCTAGGGGTAGATTTGTCGTTTCCCAATTCGTTCCGCTGCCAATATATGTTCCGCTCGGGCCTTTTATTGTAAAAGAAGCGTCAGTGCGGTTTGATGTCACTGAAATATTTCCTGTCCCGCTATATTCAAACGCTCCCATATCAGGCTTGCTTCCGCTGTAAGGAATACCTACATCTGTGCCCGCATTAATGCAAGGGGAGCTGGAGTTAAGATGATAATCTCCGGTGAGTAACGGATCTGATGAGATGTTACCGTTAATGTTTGTTTGGTCAGCGATGTCGTTATAGTTTTTACTTGAATTATCATAAATATTGTTGTTTTGAAATATTGATGGATTGTCTTTAACATATATACCAACTGAGTTGTTGGTAATTATATTATTAACTAATTGGATAGGGTTTAACCAACCTACAAATCCGTTTGTATTACTATTTGTTATAGTATTATTGAACAAAGAAATATTAAAATTATTACTCAGATGTGATCGGACACCATTTTCATTATTTATAATCAGATTATTTAATATTTCACAATTTGATGCTGAAGTATAATGACCTATGTGAATACCGTACATACCCCCTTTGATAATACAATTTCTAATTATGCTAGAATCTGATTCAATTAGAATAACAATACGACTGGAATAACTACTTGAATTAATAATTGTTAATCCCTCAACAACAGAATTATCAGCATCAAGTATTCCAGCTGTAACATTTCCGCTTACATCAATTGTAGTCTTATCAGCACCAGTACCCATCAAAGTTATTCCTGTTCTCATAACAAGCCCTAACTCTCTACTGGAATAGTTTGGGAGTTCCGGATGATAAGAACCTGGAACACTATAATATCCCTCTGTCAAATAAACCGTATCTCCGGAACTTGCTGCGTCAATAGCATCCTGAATGGTTTGATATGTTTCCCCGTTTAACAGAATTAATCCGGGAGTTCCTGTTCCTTTTGTTATCGTATCTGAATAAACATCAGATTCATTATTTTGCTCGTCTCTGTATTTAACATAAACAGTATAACTTGATAAACCGGGTTGACTACCATATTTCTGGTCAGCGAGGTTCCATGAGTATTCGGTTGTATAATTTACCCAATTAGTCCAGTTGTTTCCGTTATTGCTTAACCTCATATTTTTAACCCCGGAACTACTATCAGTAGCTGTTAAATTTAATGTAACCGAATATGAGCTTGTGGATGTCGCTCCATTATTTACTAGAATAGACCCGGTAGGTTTAGTATTGTCCCCAAGCGTCGTAAAACTAAATCTGTCGCTTTGTTTTCTGTCTCCGCTATCATCAATAGCTTCAATCGCCCAATATATCTTAGTGTGGTATGGCAGGCTTGAGAGTGAATAATATTTCTGCGTCTGCCCCGAAGATTTTAAGTAAATTGGATTAAAAATGTTGAATATCTCATCAGAGGCGATATAAACATTATACCGAAGACTTTCTCTTCCTGGATGATTGACATTCCAGCTCAAGGTAATATCTAAATCCCGGTCAGTGGAATTATTAAGAGGGCAGGAGGCTGTAATTTCTCCGGGTTTTTGATTTTCTTGTATGGTGACATTTTTAAAATCGCTCCATCCGCTTTCAATTCCATCACTATTAAACGCTTTCACTCGATAATAGTATGTTCCTGTTGCTTTATCGTTAAAATTAAAATAAGTATCTTTTCCAATATATATGGTTGCTGGATTATTAAAGACTGATGAATTATTCTGCTGTAAAGTATAGCTGATTGCGTTATTTGAAGCCGACCAGCTGACAGTGTAGTCATTATCAGAAGCGGTGATATTTTGCAAAACAGGCTTTGATGGCGCCGGAGAATTTTTAACGATTGAAAAATTACTGTTTGAGAAGTCCCACATCGAAGTTATTCCGTCTGTGGCTATTGCTGATATTTGCGCCGATGATGTCACCTTGTCAGGAATTGTCCAGGCATAGTTTCCGGTATTTGACAAAAGTGCCGCGCCAGGAATGCCAGCCCAACTTGAGCCCCCATCAACTGAATAATACAAGCCAATCTTTAATTCCTGCTCATCAGTTGCAATCCATTTAACAGTATGCGAACTGCCGACAACTAATGTCTCTCCGCCATTTGGAGAAATAAGAGTTACTGCGGGCGGATAGTTAATAGGGGTTGAAGCGGCGGAAACAATAAAATCTGCTTCGCTTTCCAAATTTCCTCCACCCGCGCTTTTCCAACTGCTAAAATCTCCCTTGCTGTCCTTTGTTCGCGCCTGCCAGTGATATTGCCCATCAACAAGCCCGGAATAATTTGCGTTTGCTATTCCACCGGATGAGACAGTTCCGCTTGAACTGCCGTTAGGAGAACAGGTAAAAGATATTCCTACCAGCTTAACTTCAACTTCTAGAGATACCGGATTATTGTCCGGGTCGCTGACATTAGCTTTAAAAATTACATTTCTTTCATCGGTGGTTTTATTAAAGCCGATAACCGTAGAACCGTCTCCTTTATATTGTTTGAGGGGTGACGGAATATTGGGAGGATTGTTGGAATTTGAAATATTATTTACTGTTACTTGAATAGCTGCAGGATGAGTTTCATTTCCAATAAAATCACATGCAACTGCCGTAATGGAATGCGAGCCATTTGAGATTGTTTTAGTGTTGCATGTCCAGTTGAAAGGGGAAACATTAGCGGTTTTTGCTATAGCCTTTGAGCTGTCGAGATAGTAATTGACTTTATATGTATTAAAATTGTTTATGGAAACAGATATTATTGTTGTGTCGCTGATAGTTGCATTGTTTGCCGGGGAAGTAATGTTTATATTCGCAGACGGAGATATAATTTTGAAATTATTAGAATAACTGTCCGTAAATTCATTATTAGAATTATTGGCGGTTATTCTTATGGCCCCACTGCCGGTTGTGTCGTCGGGTGTCCACTCATATGCAGCAAGGGCCGTTTCACATAATTTTATGGAAGTACACCAGTTATCTGATGTAAACCAAATGGTAACTTTATCAAATAACCCTTTGAAGGCCCCAAGCGGGATACTATATTTAGTTCCTGCTGTTATTTTTCCTTCAGGCACAATACTGTTACTTATATCTATTGGAATATATTTACACATTCTTGGCGCCGATGTAATGGTGTTAAGTGTGATCAAGTCTCCGTCATCATTGGCCCATTGGCCGGCTTCTAGTGCCGAATCAGGTATTTCAATAACATCTTCTTGCTTGTATCCCAATGCAAGAAATAGGTCATTATCCTCGAATAATCTTCTTCTCCCGTTTTCAATTACATAAATTGTGTTTGTACATTGCTGGCTTTTTGATCCATCGCCTTTAATTAAAGTCCCATCGCGTAAAAAAACTGGCTCCTTGCCAGTTGAATATTTAAAATAATCATATGTAGTCCATTCTGGGATTTCATTTAATTTATGTCCCCACGATTCCAGTATTTTTTCATGAGGCACAGGCCGTTTTATTGCCGGATTTTCAGAGTCGTCAACCATCCAAATTTCGGTTGTTTCAAAGAGAAACAATATCCTGAAAGTGTATTTAAAAAAAGTATTAGGAGAGTTGTTTTTAGTTATATTATTGCCATCAGGATATCCGTTTAATTCAGTTTGGGAAATTACAATAATTTTACTGGAATCATAGTTTTGTGATTTAAAAACATCATCATTGGGTATATAGCATTTATATCCATACCAAAGAAGATAAACTTTTGCGTCTTCGGTAGTAGCGGGATTACCATCGTTCGGTATTTTTACAAGAGTAGCATCGGGGTGCCAAGATATTGGACTATTATATGATGTAATCCAAGCATTATTAGCCATTGTTTGACCATCCATAGGATTTGGTTCAATAGTTATATTATTTTGCCTTAATTCAAAATGCAAATGTGATCCTGTAGATACATTGCCAACACTACTTGAACCACATTTACCTATTATTTCTCCTTTGAAAATTTTTTGTCCAACTTTAATACCCGGATCAACTTTTGGGTCATATTTTAAATGTGCGTATCTTGATTCTATAGAATTTCCATGAAATATTTTCACTAACCATCCATAATTACCGTATTCATTAGCATAAGAAATTATTCCGTTTGCTACTGCACGTATAGGTTTTCCATCATCAGCACCGCTTGGAGGTAGATTAAAATCAATAGCATAAAACAAGTCTGCGATATGATAATCTTGTCCATAAAAAGACCCCCCACCAGCTTCTCCAGCCACCCAAACTTCTCCAGCGGTCCAAGGTGCTGAGATTTTTATTGGTGAAGCATAACTTTTTATAGCAAAATTCAAAGATAAGTATAAAATTATTAAAAATATCTTAGATTTGCTCTTTTGCAATATATTCCTTTCAAGTTTTGAATTTATTGTTATTTAACAAATTTAAAAGTATTAAGAAAGATATTAAATCTTTCTTGGTCAATTGAAGTAGAAATACCTAGGTCATCAATCATTAATACAAATAAATTCTTATTACTTTTAATATAAACAATAGCGTTTGGCAGAACACGAATTTTAGCTTGTTGCCCACCAATAAATATATCTTTTAGGTTAGATTGTGACTCATTTTTGTCTAAATCACGAATTTTTATTGCAAGAGATAAACCCTCTTGACCTTTTTGTGGCATAAATATCACTTCATTTATCCCCTTTCCCAATCTTCCAATTATTGGGATACATTAGTTCAAATCCCCATTCCCCGTTTCGATAAAGCTTCCAATTTTTTGTTAATTCTTCAAGCCTAGCTGGGTCAATGTTAAAAACAGTTTCTTTAGTTGGCGAAGAGGTGGAAGATAACTCTTCTACAATTGGTTGCTCTTGAGGAAACTCTGGAATAGTAGCCACTGGCTCCACAGTAGTCTGCGCCACCTGCGCATTCTCTGTCTCCGCCCCTTCACTTTCTTTAGCCTCTTTTGCATTCCGAGTCACCTCAATACTAAGGATGGCCAGAAAGAGGATTGCCACTAATATGAAATTCAAAGTCTTGTTTTTAAACATAATTTTTTACCTCTTATTATCTATGTTTTAAATCTAACATCCTTTGTGAAAATAGTCCAGTTAGATATATGGCAAACTTGCAAGAGATTATCATCCCGCCAGCCGATCAAGTCAAGAAAATTTTACAAGTTTCCAAAACTACTATTTTGCCTCGCCCTTTACCTGATCGTCATAACCAGCTTTATACGATTTATATTCCTCCGTTTTTGGGACAAGAACGGTAGCTACATCTGTAAGCTCTTCCATGAGTATTTCGAGGGGACTGGCATTTTTTGCGTCCTGTATGCCTCGACCATATTCTTTCTGGCATTTATTTTCCATAATTTTTACCTCCTTTTATTTATTGTTCTAGAAAATATCTACTTTCTTTTCATCTCTTATCACCTCCTCATTTTCCGAATTATTGATTAACCCGAGCAGAGAGTTACATAACAAAATATTCTTTCACAACAAAGGAGCTATTTGTGAATCTTAGGACGTTCCTCATCTAGTTTTATATTTGAAAGTGTGGCGCTAAGACCAAAAGCTCCCGCAACTGATTTTTTAGGATCGAAATTTTTTACCGGCCTGACATAATGTCCTATTGTTAAAGTAAAACTAGTTGGTTTCTCTTTTCCTTCTTCTCCATGTGGGTCATTAGCTTTTTTAACTTTTTTAAAAAGAAAACTGGCATAGACTTTACCACCGGGAGGAGCTGAAAGAAACGTTGAATAAGTTGCCGGATTGTATGCCATCTTTAAATCGCGGTTAGCATCTGAATGTAATCGGCTCATTCCACCACTTTTTTCTAAAGAATATTCATTGCCCAAATTATCTACGGCAAAACCTTTTTCTTTTGGCGGGTAATCCAGAGTAATCTGTAATTCCTCATTTTTTAAATTCACATATGAAACAGACGCCATAACTCCATCATTTGTCATCTTCAACGATTCAACTCCAATACGGAAATTACCAAATTCCATGGGTGTATTTTTTGCACTCGCCTGTTGTCTTGTTTGAGTAGAAGGATTTGTTCTCTCTTCAGAGGCTGGGAATATCTGGGTTTGAACGGCTTCTTTCCCCATTAAGTCTGCTACTGTTCCCACTTTTGGAATACTGGTTGAAGCTACGGCAAAAATTTTAGCATTATCTACACCTATCAATCTTGCATTTATTTTTATGTTATTACCAAGATCAGTGATAGAACCCGTAACAATTGCTTCTATTCCTAGTATTTTACCCACACTCTCCATTGCATTTGCATCAAGAAGCCCGCTCATTGTCAACTTTTGTTCACTAAGCACTTTCATCAACTGTCTTCTTTCAACTACTTCAAACTGGCCCGGACTTGTTATAAATAATTGGGTAACCAGTTCCTCAGCTAAAAATTGACCAAAGCTTGTGATTCTACCATCCAAATCGCTGAATTCAATAATTGCAATTTTCTTTTTATTACTGGATGCCATATTTTTTGAAATTTGCAAGGCAAGTTCCTGAATCCCCGCATCTAAATCAGGAGCGGCGAATGCAATGGAAGAAAAACTTAAAAAAATTACAACTGAAACAACTAAAAACTTTCTCATATTTCTCCTTTTGGTTTTTATGCTTCTTGGAACAATCTATCTTACTTTGATTCCTAAGGTTTTATATCTGCAAAAGAAACACTACTTTGCGACCCAGATTTGGTTTTTACATCATAAAGGTTGTAGTTCAAAGAAAATATAAAATTATTCCCAATCTCTTTAATATCCATATGACTATCCTTGAATTTAAAAAACAACGGCATATAAAATTTTGAATTAGGCTCTAAAGTTGGATATTTTCCACTTTTCCATGCATAATTTCCTGTTAAAAGTCCACCACCAAAAGAAAAGATATTAGCCTTTTCATCTATTAAAGAAGGTGTTTTATTAGAGGCTCTTTGTATTTTGTATTTTTTAGCTGATTGGTTGAAAATTTCCAGCATAACGGTAATCTTATCTGATGAAACTTTTATCCAATTAAGAGTTATAACTAATTCCCCGACTTTTTTGGAATTTTTGCTA
>JBDROR010000213.1:0-10310 GCA_043809805.1 bacterium | reverse complement strand
ATTATAATCGGCGGCGGTATTGCGGGTTTAGGGAAAAGGCTTTTTGATACTGTTCGTTCTGAAACAAAAAGAAGGGCGTTTCCACACGCGACAAAAAAAATAAAAATATTACATGCCAAATTAGGCAAAAATGCCGGATTGATTGGATTAGCAAAAGTAGTATTTAGTAATCTATGAAAAAATTCCCCCTTGAAATAATTATAACCTTACTAATAATTCTTTTTGGCACTTTTATATTTTTTCAGTATCTTAGCCCTAAGGGCTCGTTTAAACGTATCACCAAATCGGTAAAAATGACGGTGAAGACGCACCAAAGTAAAGATGAGGGATATTATTTATCCAAATTTGCGGCTAAAAAGGCGAATAAAATATTAGTTGAATTAATCCAAGCCGAAACCTATAGTTTAATGCTGCTTGACCCTAATGATTTATCTCAAAAAAAGCTATTTGAAATTAGGAGCAAGTCGTCTCTGAATCCATCAATTACTCATAATGGAGAGTTTATCGCTGTTCAAATTCCACAAATATCGTTTATTGATATTAATGGAAAAGAGCTTGATTATATCCCAAAATATCAAAGGCCTTTTAGTTTAAACAATTGCGCGTTTTCTCCTGACGGGCAATTTCTTGCCTACGAATTTTCTTTGCCAAACCAAACTCCGACCGAAATTTTTGTAGAAAGCGATTTGAGATATTTTGGGGATGCGATCATTTCACGCGAAAACATTCGAATCCCAAACCCGGAAAAAGCCGCTAACCGTTTGCCGCAATTTTTGCCGTCAGGCCAGGCAATAGCGTTTTTGGCAGATTTTGCCGGAAACGCTGAGATTTGTATTTTTGATCTTGGCTTACAGGTTCCGGTATTAATCCGTTTGACAAATGGCGCGCAAGCCAAATCGATTGGGAAAAATATTTTTACGATAGATATAAAAGAAGAATTCCTTTTTTATGTCCAGAATACCTTTTGGGAAGACGGCGAAAAAATCTGCGCCATACCTATAATACCCTCTGGCAAACCAGTTAAAACAGGAACGATTAGTATGACAAGGTTTGGACAAATTAATTATGCTGAGTATAATCAAAATCTTGTTGCTGTATCAGGCATCTATACTAAAATTACACAGCTTTTTATCTCTCCTGATGGAAAAGACATGATTTTTTCCGCTGACGGGCAAATAATTGCCATGAAATTAAACGGGTCAAAAGTTGTTAATTTGGGAAAAGGAGATTTCTCTCAGTTTTCACCTGATGGGAAGCAAGTCTTAATAGGGTTAAATGGAAAGAACACGTCAAGTATATCGTTTTTTGATTTTGAGGTAAAAAGACAGAATAAAAGAATAAATTTAGACGGCCGGATAGAAAGCCTGATTTGGTTTTAAAAAATGAAAAAAAGAATTGAAAAAGAAAATAAACTAAAAGATTATCTCACTGGATTCATTCGCTATTATCCCGACGCAATGGTAACAGTAAGCGAGCTGGGCGAGATTCTGTCATGGAATAAAGTGGCGGGAAAACTTACGGGCATGGATTTGGAAGAAAAAAAGGGGACGGATGTCTCAAGCCTTTTTTCCGACCCGATTCAAATAAAGGATTTTCTGATTGAAATACAGGGGAGGAAAGAATTAAAACACCGTGAGGCCGCAATAATTAACCAAAACGGCGAACGGGTTCCAATTACAATTTCATTTACCCGCCTTGACAGCAAAGAAAAAGGACTGCCTCGGATACTTATTACTTTCCGTGATACAAGCGAATTAATGGAAGTCAAGCGCCGGCTTCTGGAAACGGAAAGGTTATCGGCGATGGGAACTATCGCCGGTTGTGTGGCGCATGAGATCAGAAACCCTTTAAACTCGCTTTTTTTGAATACGGATCTTTTGGAAGATGAAATTAGAAGGATAGTTACGGAATTTACGCCAAAATTAGAACACAGGTTAGGCATTATTCGCAAAGAAATCGACCGCTTGAATGATATTGTGGACGATTACTTGTCTCTGTCAAAACTATCGGCCACCGACCTTACATTGACAGATGTTAATCGTTTGATAAAGGACAGTCTCGACAACCTTAATAAATTAATTTTCAACAAAAAAATAAAGATAGACGAAAAGTTAATAAAAGATATGCCTGAAGTCTCCGTGGATTATGAACAAATGAGGCGGGCATTTATAAATATCATAAAAAATTCAGTCCAGGCGCTGCCGGAACAGGGATATTTGAGACTAGCAACCTCATTTAACGAAGATCATGTTCGCATAGAGGTTTTTGACAAGGGGGAAGGAATTCCCGAAGATGAGATGCTGAATCTTTTTACACCGTTTTATTCATCTAAAAGAGGCGGTACGGGATTGGGTCTCTATTTAACGAGAGAGATTATCAATGTCCATAATGGATTGATAGAAATAGACAGTGAAGAAAAAAAATGGACGAAAGTAAATATTTTTTTGCCGATTGAGGAGATAGTTTTATAATGTCCGCTATTTTAGTAATTGACGATGACATAAATACGGTTGATGCCATTATGGAAGGATTAACTGCGGATGGGTATGATGTTTTTTCCGCAAAAAATGGGAAAGAGGCATTGGAAAAAATCAGCGGGAAAGAGCCTGATTTGATTTTAACTGATTTAATGATGCCCGGGATGAACGGATTGAAATTTTTGAAAATGATAAAAAAATTATACCCGGATATTACAATTGTTATCATTACTGGTTTTGGCAGTGTTGAGACTGCGGTGGAGGCAATGCGGGAAGGGGCGTATGATTATCTTAGTAAACCGTTAAGGATGCAGGAAATCCGGCGGGTGGTCGGTAAGGCGCTGGAACAGCATAGTCTGGTTATTGAAAATAAGTCTTTAAAGGCAGAGCTTTTGGGGAAATCTATTTCCAGACAGGTGATTGGTTCAAGCCGTGTTTTTAAAGAGATTTTGAAGGTGGTTTATCAAATTGCGCCGACTCGCGGGACAGTTTTAATCACGGGAGAAAGCGGGACAGGGAAAGAAATTATTGCGGAGATTATCCATTATAACAGCCAGCGGAAAGATAAACCCCTTATAAAAATTAACTGTTCCGCGCTGCCGGAGACTTTAATTGAGAGCGAGCTTTTCGGCCACGAAAAAGGTGCGTTCACCGGCGCTGTCAAAGAAAAACCGGGACGGTTTGAATTGGCTGACAGCGGGACAATATTCCTTGATGAGGTGGGAGATATCAGCCCTCATTTGCAGGTGAAATTGTTGAGGGTTTTGCAGGACGGGGCATTTGAACGTGTCGGAGGCACAGAGACGTTGAAGGTGGATGTCAGGCTTATCGCTGCGACCAATCATAATCTTTTGAGTGCGGTGGAACAAAAAAAATTCAGGGAAGATCTTGATTATCGTCTTAATGTTATCAATATCCATTTACCCCCCTTGCGGGAAAGAGAGGAGGATATTCCTCTCCTCGCGGATTATTTTTTAGAAAAATACTCAAAGGAGAATAACAAAGCAATCAAACAATGGATGAGAAAACAACGCAGTTGATAAAAAGTTATACATGGCCTGGAAATGTCAGGGAATTGGAAAATACAATTGAGCACGCGGTTATTATGTGTAAAAATAATATTATTACAACGGATTGCCTGCCACAATCTATACAAAATGGAAAGAAGCAGTCTAACATAACTTTTTCTGTTGGGACACAGTTGGAAAATATTGAAAAAAGCGCGATACTGAGAACACTTGATTTTACCGGCGGGAACCGTGAGGAGGCTGCGAATATTTTAGGTATCGGAGTGGCAACGCTTTATCGAAAATTGCAGGAGTATCAAAATGAGAATTAAAATTGGCTATAAAAGCTTAAATCTATCAATTTGATAGTTTCTGAAAAGAAGTGATAAGTTTTAAGTGATAAGTTTTAAGTTAAAGAAATAAATTAAAAATTTTTGAATTGGTAAAAAGGGGCTGTTTTGATTGAAAGACAGCCCCTTTTTTTATTTGCTATAAATTTTTAGCTTAAAACTTGCAGCCTAAACTTATTCTCTGGCACGGTAATTGCTACATAATATATATATGAAGCAAGAAATATTATTTGAAGAAAAAAAAAGTTTAAGAAAAAAAGTTCTCGTTATTGAAGATGAAGAAAATACGTTGGATGCGATTAAAGATATTTTTTTAAAAATGGACTGCAAAGTAGATATTGCGTCCGATGGAGAAAAAGGATTTCAGTTAATTAATGAGGATTCATACGATCTCGTTGTAACGGATTTAAAACTTCCGGGGAAAAGCGGGTTTGAAATTTTAGAGGCATTAAAAGATATAAACCCTGGGACTAAGGTAATCATTATTACCGCCTATGGCGAACCGAATCCTACAGAGGATGCTAATAAAAGAGGGGCCTTTAGCTGTTTGAGAAAACCTTTTCGAATGAAAGAAATGATGGCTGTTGCTGAGCGGGCACTGGGCATACAAAGTTAAATATGAGCAAAACTCTAAACTCTAAACTCGAAATCCTAAATAAACTCAAAACCCGAAACTCAAAACGGTAAAATACAATACGGGTTTTATTTTGTGTTTAGTGTTTTGAGTTTGTTTAGAGTTTAGGATTTAGGGTTTAGAGTTTTGTTTACGGGGAGTTACGGATGAAAAAATTAAAAATAGGACTAGTATTTAATCAAAAACCCAAAAAGGCGGGTCCAAGTGATACGTTCGCTGAATGGGATGGACATGAAACTATTAGCGCGGTAGCTAATGCTTTAAGGAAGGGAGTAAACGGAACAGGCAGGAGGGAAGTTGTTCTTATTGAGGCGAATAATAAAATGTTTAATAGACTTATTAGAGAGAAACCGGATATAGTTTTTAATATAGCTGAAGGCTTTAACGGCGTGAGCCGCGAGTCGCAGGTGCCGGCAATTTTAGATATGTTGCAGATTCCATATACAGGGTCTGACCCGGTGACTTTGGGTATTTGTCTTGATAAGCAAAGGACCAAAGAAATATTGTCCTTTTATGATATCCCAACACCAAAATTTTTGACCACGGTATCCGGGAAAGAATTAAAAAGCATTTTTTTGCCTGCAGTAGTTAAGCCTATGTGGGAAGGTTCAAGTAAAGGGATAACAAACAACTCTCTTGTTCGCACACAAAAGGAGCTTAGAGAACAGGTGTCGCGGGTTGTAAATGACTATAAACAGCCTGCGTTAATAGAGGAATTTCTCGATGGCAGGGAATTTACTGTGGCGATATTGGGCAACGGCGATAGTATCCAGGTGCTCCCTATTGTGGAGATAAAACTTAATGAATTGCCGGATAATGCGAATAAAATGTATTCCTATGAAGCAAAGTGGGTTTGGGACACAAGTGATGTGCCGCTGGATATTTTTGAGTGCCCGGCAAAATTAGATTCCAAGTTAAAAAAGAAGGTTGAAGATATATGCAAAAAAGCGTTTAATGTTTTGCGATGCCGTGACTGGTGCCGTATTGATGTCAGGCTTGATAAGAACGGGGAGCCTCATATTATCGAGCTTAATCCCTTGCCCGGAGTTCTACCGAACCCGGAGGATAATTCATGTTTCCCGAAGGCCGCAAGATCTACCGGAATTAGTTATGACGGAATGATTAACTCGGTTTTAAATAGCGCTATAAAAAGACTGGAAGAAAATTGATTGTCATTCCGAACGAAGTGAGGAATCTTAGACTAGGTTCAATTTAGGAAAGATTTCTCCCTTCGGTCGAAATGACAATTAACAACTTGCGGAGATTTTTAAGTGAAATTAGATGAAAACAATAAACTGAATATCGCTATTATTTATGACGATGCCTGTACAGTGGAAGGGAGTCATGAAAATTTAATGTCCCATCAGGATATTTCAAAACAGATAGCACTTATTAATTCTATTTTAATCGACAGGAATTATTCTGTGTCTCCAATAAGTGTGGGGAATGATGTAGTAAGTTTTTTAAAAACTATTAGAGAAAAAAACGTGGATATGGTTTTTAACCTTTGTGAAAGTGTCTTTGGGGAAAGTACGAAAGAGATGCATATTCCGGCAATGTTAGATTTGGTAAATCTTCCTTATACCGGTTCCAACGCGCTTACTTTAGGCCTTACATTAGATAAAAGTATGGCCAAAAGAATGTTGATTTCTAATAAAATAAACACGCCGGGATACAGGGTTTTTTATAAGGGAGTTGAGAAAGAGGATGACCCAATTCTTGATGGGCTTAAATTCCCGCTTATTATTAAGCCATTGTTGGAGCATGGGAGCCTGGGTATAACTCAGAGATCGGTTGTAACTTCCCGACAACAATTGATAACACAGATAGAGGTGTTGATTGCCATGCATAAACAGCCGGCAATAGTGGAGGAGTTTATTTTAGGGAGAGAAATCCATGTTGCTATTCTTGGGAATAAAAATGAGGAAACTGTTTTAGCTATGTCGGAAATAGATTTTACGCAAATGCCGAAGGATAATTTCCCAATCTTAAGTTATATAGGTAAATGGGAAACAGATAGTTTGGAATATCAAAGAACCATTCCTGTTTGCCCGATAGATTTGCCGCGGGAAATTTATGATGAAATAAAAAGGATCTCATTAAATGTGGTCCGTTTTATGGATTGCCGTGATTATGTACGGATAGATGTTCGGTTGACCGAAGAAAATATTCCCTATGTGATAGATATTAATCCAAATCCATGTTTAGATGAAGATGCGGGATTCGCAAAGTCAGCAAAAGTGTCTGGGATAGAATATCCTGAATTGATTGATAGGATAGTTCATTCCGCGTGGCGCAGAGTAAGTAGTTAGTCGTTAGTAGATAGTCGTTAGCAAAGAGGCCACTAACGACCAACGACTAACGACTATCAACTATAAAAAATGGGAGGACAGATGGATTATCACCAGCATTGCTTGTGGAAGAATGTTTCATCAAATGAATGGCATGATTGGGGATGGCAGCTTCGTAACCGTATCGTCCGGCATAATGAATTATCACAAATAATTGACCTCTCTCCATCGGAAGAGGCAGGTGTTATGGCAGGCCAGGAAAGAATGCCGATGGCTATTACGCCGTATTTTGCCTCTCTTATGGATCCTGTTGACCCAAATTGTTCCATTCGTCGTCAGGTGATACCCAGACAAGAGGAATTGAATATTTCTTCATATGACTTGGTAGACCCTTGTGGGGAAGAAAAAGACTCCCCTGTTCAGGGGATAGTCCATCGTTATCCGGATAGGGTGCTTCTTTTAGTTACTGACAGGTGCGCGGCTTATTGCCGTTATTGCACACGCAGAAGAATAGTAGGAGCGCGCGAAGATATCGCGGCCGGGAGTAAATTGGATTTGGCGATTTCGTATATTGAGAAAAATAAAAAAATACGGGATTGTCTTATCTCCGGCGGAGACCCTCTGCTTTTACCGGATGAGCAATTAGAATCAATATTGAAACGTTTGAGAAATATTCCTCATCTTGAGATGCTGAGGATTGGAACACGCGCTCCTGTCACGCTGCCTTTTAGAATAACGGAAAAGCTGACGGCGATATTGAAAAAATTTCATCCGCTTTATCTAAGTATTCATTTTATACATCCAAAGGAGATAACTCCGGAGGTTCAAAAGGCGTGTAATATGCTGGCAGATGCAGGAATTCCTCTGGGAAGCCAGACGGTTTTACTCAAAAATATTAATAATAAACCTCAGGTTATAAAAAAATTACTGCATGAATTATTAAAAATGAGGGTGCGCCCTTATTATCTGTACCAATGTGATTTAGCGATGGGGACAGAACATTTTCGCACATCGGTTTTGGCAGGCGTGAATATAATTGAGAAGCTAAGAGGTTATACAAGCGGATATGCAATTCCCAGTTTTGTGATTGACGCGCCTGGCGGCGGCGGAAAAATACCGGTAAATCCAAATTATGTTTTATCCAATGTCAAAGAAAAGTTCGTCCTGCGAAATTATCAAAATAAGATTTATGAATATTATGAGCCGATGGAGGAAAAACCTATTGAGCAGGAGGTAGAAAAAGAAGCGGTGTTGGTGGGATAAATAAAAACCTGTTAAAAGAGTATTTATTTCCTCAATTTTTAAGGAGATTTTTATGAATTTAATTGAAAAATTGGGTAAAAAGTTTGTCATTACTACCGAACTCGGTTCGGTAAAGGGTGTACTTGCAGATGAATCTTTGGAAAAAGCCCGATCCTATCTTCCGCTTGACGGCATTAATGTTCACGATTGTCCGATGGGTAATCTGCGAATCAATTCGATTGCCATGGCAACGCTGATTCAAAAAAAATCTGAATGTGGAAGCTGTCCCGCATTTTACCTGCAGAGATCGGAGCCTTCTGGGTACACAGGCTGATCTACTCGGTGCACATGCTCTGGGTATTCGTAACATTCTAGTGACAACCGGTGACCCTCCAAAACACGGATCTTATCCGTCCAAAGCGGTTTATGATTACAATACCTTTGAACTCATCCGACTTATAAAAAAAATGAATAACGGTTTGGATTATAACGAAAAAGAGTTCGGTGGAAGAACAGATTTTAAAATTGCATGTGCAGCTACGCCGACAGCCAAAAATCCCGAAGGTGAGATTGAAAGAATGGAGAAAAAAATCTCAGCTGGAGCGGATTTCTTTCAGACTCAGGTTGTATATGATGCCGAACGTGTGATTGATTTTTTGGAAAAGGCCCGGAGGAAACTAAACAAACCGATACTGATAGGAATAATGCCGCTCAAAAGCGTAAAAATGGCAAAATTTATGAACGATAATGTCGAAGGCATTGATGTCCCGGAAAAAATTATTTCCCGCATGGAAAATGAAGGTGCAACCGGGATTGAGATCGCCTGCGATTTTATAAGAGAGATCGTTGATCATACTGACGGTATTCATATTATGGCAATGGGAGATGTAAAAGGCACGAACAGTATTATAGAGTTTGTAAATACTTTGAACACGCGATGATCACTTAATAAATGAGCCTAGGGATGACATTGTAAGGAAGTGGGTTGATTTTTTTGTTTATAACAAGGAAATTACTTGTGAAAAAATCACAAAGAAGCTTTAGGGGGATTATCATGACAATTTCAATTATTAAAGCGCAATATTTAAATGATTATAAAATAAGATTTATCTTTTCCGATGGTGTTGAGCAGATAATAAATTTTAAATTTTTTTTGTCCAGCGCAAAAAACCCTATGACTAAAAAATATTTAAACTCTTCTTTGTTTAAAAAATTTAAAATAAGGTACGGTGATATAGAATGGAACGATTACGAGTTATGTTTCCCTTTATGGGACCTTCATGAGGGAAAGATACATTAAAGGGGTAATTGGTTAACAAATCCTCGGCAACTGGTCGCCTTCGAGCGTTATAAGCGGCCGTTTCCCGCCAATTGAGGTTTTTAAAAGCACTCCGTGTTTTAACACTTCGTGTCTTTCTGTGACTTTTCCGATGATGGAGGCATGTCTTCCGTATTTATGGCTTTTTAATATTTTTAAACATTTTTCAGTGTCTTCTTTTGCGGCGAAGATAACCATCTTTCCTTCGTTGGCCAAATATAAAGGGTCAAGTCCTAAAATCTCACAAAAGGAATGAACGGGTTTGCTAATTGGGATTTTATTTTCATCAACTTCTATGCCCAGCCCTGATGCCTCTGCAATTTCATTTAAAACGGTAGCCAATCCTCCGCGTGTAGCGTCCCGCATTGCGTGGATTTTACAGCCCCTGTCCAGACATGCCTGAATCATATTATTTAACGGTGCGCAATCGCTTGAGATTTTTCCCGTGAATTTCATATCCTGCCGGGCATTCAATATCGCGAGTCCATGATCGCCGATAGAACCGTTTATAATTATACTGTCATTAACTTTTACATTATAAATTGAGATGTTATTTTTTGGATTTCGGAAACCAATTCCGGATGTTGTAATAAAAATTTTATCAGCGCTTCCTTTTTCTACGACCTTGGTATCGCCTGTTACAATTTTTACGTTGGATTCCTTACATGTTTTTTTGATTGAGCCGCATATCCTCTCCAAATCAGAAAGGGCGAAGCCTTCTTCCAGAATAAAAGAAATACTTAAATATTTTGGGATTGCCCCCATCGCGGTTAAATCATTAACAGTTCCGCTTATTGCAAGTTTCCCAATGTCGCCGCCCGGGAAAAAAACCGGCGAAACCACATAAGAATCTGTCGTGAAAACAATTCCATTGTTTTTTTTAGGCAGCAAAGCAGAATCCTCTAATCGGTCAAGAATTGTATTGGAAAAATATTTTTTAAAAATTTTTCCAATCAGTCTTTGCGACGCTTTCCCGCCGCTCCCATGGCTT
>JBDROR010000212.1:0-2871 GCA_043809805.1 bacterium | reverse complement strand
TAATAATGTTGTTACATCATTACCTTCGGCGAATTCACATTTTAAACCGCTTAAAATTGATATAGGGAAACAGATACCCTGGCTGATCTGTTTTCTGAATTTTTTTGTTTTGATCCGAAATCCTTTGACAATACCATTGTCGATAAAACAATTGGTACGAAGGAATTCAAATTCAGGCCGTTCTGGCAAGACAGAATCTATCTCAATATAAACAACCATATCTCCGGGTTTAAATTCACTCTTACGAGTTACAACTTTCCACCCTAATATCGCGGCAACTTCGATATTATCAGCATTTGGTATCGGCTGAATATCGATTATTTTTTGGATTGAAGCTAATTTTCTATCCATGAGATTTTGTTGTTAAATTTTAACCCTTTATGGGAAATTTGTCGAGTAGAATAAATAAGCTCGAGTCCACGAATATGAACGCCAAATTGTAAGTGTAGATGTAATGGGCCGGTTGTTGATGGAAATTGGGCGGTCGTAACCCTGTCATTTCAACTGAAACCTTGTCATTTCGACCGAAGGGAGAAATCTTTCCTGCACAGGGCGGTTCATGAGTCGCACCTGCAACAGATTCCTCGCTTTGCTCGGAATGACAATAAACGCCATCGGCATAGTAAACATTATTAAAATTATCTAAAAATAGTTCTTGGCTTTTCAGTAAGATGGCGTAATGTGGACTTTCAACGTGTGTTAATGTATTGGCATATTGGGGAAAGTATATTTGAAGAAGAACAGCATGGCAAAGAGCGCGCCGAGTATGGAACTTACCTGATTAAGAATCTTGCAAAAGAGCTGGAACCGGATTTTGGGAGCGGTTTTTCAGTAAGGATTTTGGAAATAAGCCGCCAGTTTTACAGAACTTATCCAAATTGCGAACACACTGTATTCGCAATTGAACTGGAGCCAATACCGGCTTTTGTTACGAATTGGGAATCAACTTTCCCCCCTGATTAAATTCCTTACCCCTTCGATTACTTTAACCTTTCCCGCTTCAAAAATATTATATAATATTGGAATTATTACAAGCGTTAAGATTGTTGAAAACATAAGGCCGCCGATGACAACGACTGCCAGCGCTTTATAAAATTCAACGCCGGCGCCGATTCCGAGAGCCATAGGAAGCATGCCGAGGACGGTAGTCAGGGTGGTCATAAATATCGGGCGCATTCTTGTTACTCCCGCCTGCACAGTTGCTTTTTTTCGTTCCATGCCTTCTTTGCGCAAAACATTTATATAATCAATCAGAAGAATCGCGTTATTGACTACAATACCTGCAAGCATAATGATTCCAACCATTGCGGTAATACTTAATTTATCGCTTGAGATTAATAATCCGCCGGTGACCCCTATAAACGCCATCGGTATAGTAAACATTATTAAAAATGGATGGCCGAACGATTCGAATTGTGCCGCCATTACCATATATATCAGGGCAAGTGATTCTATTAACGCGAATAAAAGATATTTAAATGATTCCGCCATTTCTTCCCCCTGCCCGCCAAAATGCCATGAGTATCCCGGGGGGAAATTAAAAGTGTCAATAATGCCAGTCCTGCTTTTGTTGCTTATTTTTTGCATGACATCGCCAAGAGCAAGACCTTCTTGCAAATTTGCCGTAATGGAAACATTTCTTACCTGATTTTCGCGTTCGATTTTTAAAGGGCCGGTGCCTTTTACAATCTCAACAACGTTTCCAAGCTGAAGGGTTTTGGTTAAAGGTATTGTGTTTAAAAAAGAGATATTTTGTTTATTGGCGTCTTTAAGCCTTAGGCGGATGTCTATCTCGTCATTTTTGTCCCAAAAAGTTGAAGCGACTTCTCCGTCAATGCTTGTTTGGAGCGTGTTTGCAATGGACCGCGTATTAAATCCGAGGTCTGATATTTTCGCTCGATTTGGTATTACCCGGACTTCAGGCAGAGCATCCTTAATTGAGATATCAAAATCCTTCATGTCAGGAATTGTTCTCATAGCTGCGAGCACTTTTTCCCCGATTTCTTTAAGTTTTGTTAAATCTTCGCCGACAATTTTTATGCTTATATCGTTTCCCTCGCCATGCTGAAATCCTTCCATTCTCTTGAGTTTTACGTTTGCATCAGGAAAGTTTTTGGATTTTTGATTAAGGATATTGATTATTTCAGGAATTTGCCTTCCCTTTGATTCATCTATTTTTATTGTTATATCCACTTTTTGTGGAGTTACATTTATCGCAGAGGTAATAACCTCAGGGAGTTCATGAATAACTTTTTCCATTTCTTTTGCTATTTCGTCTGTTGAATTTAAGCTTGTGCCGGGTTTAAGTTCGACGTCTCCCTTGATAAGTTTTTGTTTCCCCGGAGGGAAAAACTGCATTCCGGGTTTAATGGTAAGGCTTAAGATGAAAAATACAACTAAAGTTAAAAGTGCCCCGCCCTGGCGCATTCGTTTACCAAGGAGCCAGTGCATAAAATCTTTATAAAAGCCAAAAATTTTGATTCCGACTATCAGCCGGTATTTAAATACAATAAAACAAATAATAAAAATGATTAAGGATACAAGCGGGCCGTAACCCATACCAAAGTACGCTATGATTGCCAAGATTATTCCTACTGCCCACCGGACTGTTTTGAAAATTGTTTTTTCACGATTTGTTACCACTGCATGTTTTTTATGTTTAAAAAGAATTGCGGTTGCCATAGGGACAACGGTATATGAAACAATAATTGAAAAAAGCAGTGAAAACGCTATTGAAAATGACAAGTCGAAGAATATTTCTCCCGCGATTCCTTTAACAAACGCCAGGGGCAAAAACACCACAACTGTAGTGATGGTCGAGGAAAGAATAGGCATGGCAACCTCTGCCGTACCTTCTATTGTCGCAAGTAC
>JBDROR010000211.1:0-20150 GCA_043809805.1 bacterium | reverse complement strand
TAATTAAGTTATTTATTTTTAACGGCGAGTTGAGCGAACTTGAACTGGACTGGCACGATTTTCGTGCCAAGACCAGGGCAAGTTGCGATCGGACAATTTAATAGACGCAATTTCTTATTAATTGCTTATTAGTAAAAAATTGTATTTAACTTGGGATTTGAAAATATTGTAACAATCAAGATAATTCTTGTCAATTACAAAAAGTTACGTTTTTTTAAACCTGTCAAGCCAATTTAGAAATGTCCGCTTTTGTTAGTTTTTGTTTTCCTTTTGAGAAACCCCGAAGGGGTATAATATCATAGCGATGGGTGCAGCCCATCGATGAATTTAACAATAAACAAAAAAGCCCTGAAGGGGCGCAATAAAAAATATGTTTGGGATTAATTTATATCACCCTTTCAGGGCTTTTATATTTCGCAACTCTATTTCACAGGGCTTCACCCTGTGCTATCATATCATGCCCTTTCAGGGCAAACATTCCGTCTGCTGTCTACTCATAACTGACCCATTACTTTTCATGGCATCAATGTCCTCCTTTCTGGAGGCATTTTAGCACCTTTGAAATAGGACATTTCTATTTTGGTTATTTAGGACATTATCATATTGGTATTACATGCAAAAAGTTACGTTCTGAGAATTTCTATTGACAGTCCCATTAAAATCGAATAAGATAAACAGGCATGAATCTTGAGCATTATCCTGCTATAAAATTAAAAAGAGAAATTAAAGAAATCGTATTTAGATATCTTGACCTTAATTTTTATCGTGTCTTTTTTTTCGGGTCAAGGGTTCGTGGTGATAATTTCCCTCGTGCCGATATTGATATTGGAATTGACGGCCGGGAAGTTGCAAGGAGAAGAAATGATAGATCGTTATAGCCGTAAAGAAATGGCTAATATCTGGGAAGAGAAGAACAAATTTCAGAAATGGCTGGATGTTGAGCTGGCAGTCTGCGGCGCGTGGGAAAAATTGGGAAAAATTCCAAACGGGGTTACAAACCGTATTGCGCGAAATGCCGGATTTTCTCTGGAGAGAATAAAAGAGATTGAAACAGAGGTTAAACATGATGTTATCGCGTTCTTGACTTCTGTGGCTGAAAAAGTTGGAAAGGATTCCCGTTTTATTCATCTTGGGATGACGTCCTCTGATGTTTTGGATACCGCATTGGCTCTGCAGATGAAAGAGGCAGGCCTTCTGATTTTGCAGGATTTGTCGAAACTGCTTTTGGTTTTAAAAAAACAGGCGAAGAAATATAAAAATACTCTGATGATTGGCCGGTCGCACGGCATACATGGCGAGCCGATAACATTAGGTCTAAAATTTGCAATTTGGCATGAAGAGACCAAGAGGAATATCAGGAGGATGGAAAATGCTGTGGATGTTATTAGCTGCGGCAAGGTTTCCGGTGCGATGGGAAATTATGCTCATCTGGATACGCGGGTTGAAAAGTATGTATGTAGAAAATTAAAATTAAACCCGGTGCCTGTTTCTAATCAGATTATTCAACGGGACCGCCACGCCGAATATCTGACAACATTGGCTATTGTCGCGAGTTCACTGGACAAATTCGCGACGGAGATTCGTAACCTTCAGCGGACCGATATCGGCGAGGCAGGGGAGCCTTTTACTTCGGGCCAAAAGGGGTCGTCCGCTATGCCTCATAAGAAAAATCCGATTATGTGTGAGCAGATTTCAGGATTGGCAAGAATAGTTCGCGCTAACGCGCAGGCAGGATTGGAAAATGTTACGCTTTGGCATGAACGCGATATCAGCCACTCTTCTGTTGAGCGCGTTATTTTGCCTGACAGCACGATTCTGGTCGATTATATGTTGAATAAAATGATAAATATTTTGGGAGATCTCTGTGTTTATCCGGACAAGATGCTAAAAAATATCGGGCAAAGTAAAGGGCTAATTTTTTCGCAAAGGCTGTTATTGGAATTAGTTGACAAGGGATTAACAAGAGAAGACGCTTATCGTTTGGTTCAATCCAGCGCGTTAAAAATGCAAAATTCAGGCGGAGATTTTTTGGGCGAAATTTTGAAAAATGAAAATGTCAGAAAATATTTATCTGACAGAGAAATAAAAAATTGTTTTGATTTGAAATATTATTTAAAAAATAACGACTACATTTTTAAGCAGATTGGGATATGATTAGAAAAGAAAAAATACGGGTTTATGCCGCGTGGTTTGCGGCAATTTTTTTGTTTGTCTCAAGCAGGAACGCGCGATTTTCATGGCCGGGTATAATTTTCGCGTTAATGGGTGTAATAATACGAATTTGGGCTTGCGGATACCTTCAAAAAAATAAGAGCGTTATTTCCTCCGGCCCATATCGATATACCCGGAATCCTTTATATCTCGGCAGTTTTATTATAGGGATAGGATTTTTTTGGGCGTTTCATATCATATTGCCGGGGTTGGCGCTTATCGTCATTTTTGCTTATATTTATTATCCTGTAATTTTGGATGAGGAGAGAATTTTAGAAGAAAAATTTGGGGAAGAATTCAGAGAATACAAAAGACATGTTCCCCGCATAATCCCTCTTAATCCCCCTAAATCCCCCTTTGATAAAGGGGGGACGGAAGGGGGATTTGCAAAGGGATTAACATTTTCATGGGAAAATGTCATACGAAATAAGGAATACAACGCGTGGCTTGGATTCTTGCTTGCGTTGGGGATTATTTTTCTTGTCAGAAGTTTATAACGTCAGAAAAATTCCCCCATGTTTTTTGACGCGAATTTAAAGTTTCTTTGAATTTTAAGGCATTTTTTACAGCAAACCCATAAGAGTCGTTATTAAAAAAAGCAAGGAAGAGTTTTTTGTCTTTAAGCCATTCCGTTGTTTTATCTGCCCAGGAATTTAGTTCGTCTTCAGCATATTCAGACCCATAGAGGATTTTACCTCCATGCAATCTTAGGTAAATAAATGAAGAAGTCAGTTCCTCATAGCGGGGGAAGACAGGGGAATCGGCAATACATAAACTTGTATTATTTTCTTTTAAAAGAGAATATGTTTCTTCATTAAACCAGCTGTCATTGCGGAATTCAAAACTGTGCAGGCAAGGGAAACGTTTATTTTTAATCAGTTTTAGGAAATTGTCCAATCTCTCAAGGTTGAATTTGAAGGAGGGGGGCAGCTGCCATAACACGCAGAGAAGTTTTTCTTTTAACCCGGAGGCATTATCAAAAAATGTTTCCAAAGGTTCCCGGCATTCATTAAGCTTTTTTACATGAGTGATAAATCGAGAACCTTTGATGACAAATTTAAAGTTTTTAGGCGTTTTATTATACCAGTTTTCAAAGGATTTTTTTGAAGGAAGGCGATAGAATGTGACGTTTAATTCGACAACGTTAAAGTGCCGGGCGTAGAATTCGAGCCATTTATTCGAAGACAAATCTGTTGGATAAAACACGCCTTTCCAATGAGGATAACTGTAGCCGCTGGTTCCAATAAATATATTTTTTCCCATAAAGAAAACCATATTACCATAAATGTCACAAAATGTTTGATTTTTTTAAAATTGACGATTAAATATTTATAAGATATAATTCTTTTTAGTCAAAATGACAATTAAAAATTTAACGAGGTGACGAAAAATGTCGGAAATTAAAGAGCATCGTTTTATTAAGGATTTAAAAGAGGGAGAGAGGGTTAAATCTGTTTACCTTTTAAGGGGGAAAAACAGCGGGTTGACTAGAAAAGGAGATTTCTATATTTCTCTTGAGCTGGTTGACATGACTGGCAAGGTTGACGCCAAGGTTTGGGAGGCTAATGAGGCTCTTTACAAAGAACTGTTAGTGGATAAATTTTTGGGAATAGAAGGTTATGTGGATTTTTTTAAAGGTTATCCGCAGATAAGGACTACATCCTGCCATCTTTTAAGTGATGAACAGGAAAAATCTGTCCATCTGGAAAATTATTTGCCTTGTTCTCCTTTTAATCGTGAGGCAATGTGTATTGAACTTCAGGATATTATCGCCGGCATAAAGAATCCTTTTTGTCAAAAACTTTTGCAAAGTGTTTTTTTCGATAAAAAATTTATGGAAATTTTTAAAAAATGCCCCGCGGCTACGGATTTTCATCACCCTTATATCGGCGGATTGCTTGAGCATACGTTAAGCTTAACCAAACTCGCGAAAATTCTTGTTAAACATTATGCCGGTTCGGTAAATGATGAATTATTGCTTACCGGTTGTATTCTTCATGATATTGGCAAAACCGAAGAGTTAACTTATCAGCGTTCTTTTAATTATACCAATCGCGGGAAATTTATCGGCCATATTGTTATTGGCGCGGGAATAATTGAAAAAAAGATATCGGAAATTCATGGATTTCCCGAAGAATTGGCGGATCTGATTCTTCATCTTGTCTTGAGCCATCATGGCGAGTACGAATGGGGTTCGCCCCGCCGCCCAAAATGTTTGGAGGCTGTTATGCTTCACCATCTTGATAATATTGACGCTAAAATGAATGGTTTTCACTGGTTTGTTAATAGTTATAGCGTGGATGAAAACTCTTCATGGACAAATTACAGCAAAATGTTTGGGGAATATCTCTACAAAGACTCTAAAATGTTTGAGAATTTTGAGAAATAAGTTCTTCCAGATGAACAGCAATTGTTTGAGGAAGAGTTTTTAAGTTATATCCTCCCTCCAGAAGGGAAACTATTTTGTTGTCGCAATATTTTTTTGCGATATCTGTTACAATTTTAGTTAAAATTTTAAATCCTTCGTTTGTGACGGCCATCCCGCCCAAGGGGTCTTCAATATGCGCGTCAAATCCCGCTGAAATTAAAATGAATTCAGGCTTGAATTTTTCAACCGCGGGCAAAAGATAATTCTCAAAAGCTGAAATATATTCTGAATCGCCGCTTCCTGAAGGTAAGGGGACATTAATATTATAACCAAATCCATTTTTGACGCCTTTTTCTTCAGAACTTCCTGTTCCCGGATAAAAAGGGTAATGATGGGTGGAAAAATATAAAACCGTTGGGTCATCGTAGAATGCCTCTTGTGTGCCATTACCATGATGGGCATCCCAGTCAATGATTAATATCCTTTGATGATTAAGGTATTTTTGAAGATAGCGTGCCGCGATCGAGGCATTGTTAAAAAGGCAAAAACCCATACTGCGCGCGGGTGTGGAATGATGCCCGGGCGGACGGATAAGGCAGAACGCGTTTTTGATATTTTTATCGGATACTTGCCGCACGGTTTCCAAAACCCCGCCTACGGCTAACAGCGCGGTTTCGTATGAATCTTCGCTGATTGGCGTGTCAGGATCAAGGTATGCCAGATTTTGTTTGTGAGAATTTTTAACATAATTAATCTGTTCTTGTGTATGGACTAAAAGGAGATTTTCTTCGGTAGTTTTCTTGAATGGGATCAAAAATAATCTTGGTAGGATTCCAGTTTTCCTAAAATGTTCTATAGTTTTAATCAGACGAAGTTTATTCTCAGGGTGATGCCCTGTATCGTGTTTTAAAAAATCAGGATGGTAAATTAGTCCAGTCTGCATTATAATCCAAGACTAAAATTTATTTTTAATTTTGTTACCGATAAGATTTCGCCGGTTTCGACTCGCATTAATTTCAGAAATAGCTCGAAATTATCATCTTTAGTATACATGTCGCCATACATAAGCATTTTCGCGCCGATGAATTGTCCGACTTTAACCGCGTTTTTTTCGTCTGTAAATCCGGCCATACTTAATTCCAATTCTTTCGCCGCGTTCTGAAGGTCTTTCCGTTCAACCATCTTGAATTTCTTGTTTTTAGTTAAAGAAAGCATAAGCTGTTCCGCGAAATATTCGGCATTGGTATTTTGAGCTGTTTCTTTTGTGCTAATAGAAAGAACTGCCGCGGGTGTTTTATCCTCAATGATATATGTTGAATAATCTATTAACTGCGAAACAGCCATATCAAACAATTTTCGAAGCGTTTCTTCCTTTTTTTCGCTTTCAATTTTGCTCGCGATAAAATAATCTTCTCCCTCATCAACAGGCTGATCTGTAAAATTGCTTAATTCTTCCTTTGCTATTTTTATAATAATGGCTTCAAGCTTGTCTGTCTCATAATTTGAACCTGTATGATGGCTTACGCTGCCGGGCATTCCGCCTTCACTCTCGCCTTTTTCACCGTAAGTAAGAAATATATATTTAGCGGAAGTATATTGAGACAATTGCCTTAATATATATTCTCCCATCGGGTCAAGCCCGCCCGTGCCGATACTGAAAATTTTAATTCCCTTGTCTTTCGCGTCCTTTGCCGCGCTGACATAAGTGTATTTTTGTCCGTAATCAAGATGAGGCGGCGCGTCTGTTATAACAAAACTTAACCTGATCCCGTCTTTATTCCAGTCAATATGTTGTATTGAGTCTTTTAACGCTGTTTGTAAATCCTCCGGGCCGTCACCACCACCGGCTGTTTTAACTTTATTTAATTCTTCCTGAAAGGCATTTAAATCTTTTGTTAAAGGGATAATTTTTGTTACAAATTCGTCTTTCCTGTCTCTGTAAAGAACCATTCCAAAACGCACGTCCGGTTTTAAAGATATTGGCGCTATATTAAGCTTTATGAGTTCTATAGAGGCTTTTAATCTGTCAATTTCTTCTTTCATGCTTCCTGTCACGTCAAAAATAAAAAGAATATCAATAGGAACATTTTTTTTAACGCTTTTTTGGTAATCAAGTTTGATCTCAATTTCCCGTTTGCCGGATCTTTCAATGGTAATTTCATTTTTAATCTGCATATATTTTATTACCGCGCTGTATTGCCGAAGATTGCTTGCGTGTTCAGAAGGGAAAAACATAAATGACCCGTCGGAATATGTTAAACCGTTTGTAATGAAATTATTATTTGAAAAAATATTTACTTCCGCGTTTGGTATTGAATTTCCGCTTAAATCCTTTACTTTTAATATTATCCTTTCTTCGATATTGATTGGATAATGCTCAACACTTTGGAATTTATTCAGGTAATCAATAAAATAATTAAATTGCTTGTTATCATCGGAATAACCGGCCTTTAATCCGGAACCGGATGAATATACTGTTTTCAGAGGAATACTTTTTTTAAATGTTGGTGAGGTTGGGACTGGGACAGCTTTCTTAGCGGAAAATTTTTCTGTATCATCGGCCTTAGATACTAATAAGTAATCTTCATGTTCTGATATTTTCTCAATTTTTGAATACGATTCTGATATTTTTAAGGCGTTTACGCGTTCTTCTGCAAATTTTTCTTTATGCGGCTCATCATGTTTTTTTTGTATTTCTTTTGGTTCAACTTTAACAGGTGCTGCCTTCTTTTCTTCCTGATGTATTTGTACTTTTGGAATTTCAGGATTAGGCACAATAATACTCATTCCACTGGTAATACTTTTAGAACCATCCGCTTTGGCTGATGCCAATTCCCTGGGTGAGGTTATGAGTTTAGCGCCGCCTGCCGCGGCTGATACTGTCTTTTGCGGCGCCGAAACTGTTTTTATCTCCTTACCTGAAAAATTTTCATCAATAACATAGTAGCCTTTCTTAATTTCTGGAATAGCTTGTATAGATAATATTCTGGCGAAAACCTGAGAAGATGCAGCGGAAGAATTATATATTTCAACCCTTACTGCTGTAAGAACCTCATATTTTTTATTAATTATTAACAATATTCTATTCGGTTGAATATCATAAAATTTCTTGAGGTTTATATATACACAATCATGCTGTACCAAGGCTACTTCACCGATACACAAAGCATTTACCTGCTTTTTTGTAAATATTTTACCTCTTAGTTGATCGCCGGGATTTGCAAGTATTTTAATCATTTGGGCTGTAAAACTTGACCCTGCAAAAAAAATTATTAATATGTATGAAAACACAAAAAAAGAAAATAAATATTTTTTCATTGAATCTCTATCTCCACAAAATCTCCGCTTACGGCTGTGATCTTCAAAACAACATTCTCAATCTGCGATTCCATTTCCCTGACGATTACGGAAGCATTTTCGACACCGGTTTCAAGTTTTATTTTTGCGACCCCGTTGGTAAAACTGGTTATGGTTGTGTTTTCTATTTCGCTAATGTCCTCAATGCCCCTCATAATAGAATTCAACTGGTTTATGGTGCTTACATTTTTTACAACCACGGTTATGTAATTGAACTTTTTAAGCCTCTCTTCTAAAACTTTGGAAATATCTTCGCTGGCGAGTGAAGCGGCTCGTTTCAGAGCCTCCTTAGCCGCAGCGTCTTTTGTAATGCCCAGCCCGCCGCTTGAAAAAGAATTGCTGTAAATTAAAGCCGACTCGCTTATTTTGATTATTTTAAAAGAAATGTTGGCATTATATGAAATTAAATTTCCCATCACGTTCTCTTTATAAAGAGTCGCGGATGATTTCCCGGTTATCAAAACATCCGACTTAAATGTTTCTCCAAGCTTTTTTTGCCCTTCGGGATTACCGGCTAAATCAGACAGCAGAGATTTATCTTGCGTGTTTATCTGGCCAAGTTTGTAATTTTTATTTAGTAATTTTTCTGCAATAACATTTTCGCTGACTTTATCTGTGTTATTTTGCTCATCGATTCTATCTTCGATTACAACGGCGAAAAGCAGATCGGTGGGAACTCTTGATTGCTGATTTAATCCGGCATCGTTTATGTCCTTATTTATCTCTTCGATTTTAACCACAGCCTCGATTTTGATTTTATAGAAATTGTTTTTCTCCCCTTCTGATAATATTTTATATTTTTTAATATAACCGTTTGTTTTAGAAAAGATTTTTTGCTCGACAAGCATGGATTTTTCCACGCGGGTTACTGAATTAACATAAACCCCGACAGCCATTTCAACCGCGTTTTTCTGCGCGTCCGAAAGCGCGCGTTTTTTGGCTTTTACAATATTATTATTTTTGATGTTAGCAATACCTTCAGCCTCGACTACCGCGACTTCTTCTTTTCCGCCGGCAGTATCTTTTTTATATTGTTTTGACGAGGAGCAGGCAGAAAAGATAAATGCGGAAATAATTATTAAAAAAATTTTTTTCATCCGTAAATCTCCGTAACTTGTTAGCTGTCATTTCAGCCACACAATTTGTCAGTATAAGATTCCTCGCTTTGCTCGGAATGACAACTTACACGGGAATGATGCAACTTCGTAGGTTGGGTTTTACCAAACCCAACGTTATCTTCCATAAATAGTTGGGTTTCACAAGTTCAACCCAACCTACAAATCTAAAATTTGCCAAACTCAAGCTGTGTAATCGTTTCATTTAAAATTCATTTTTAGCATTTGAGCAAGCCTTTTTTTAGAAAGCCTTAAGGTTACCACACATCCATCATCCACAGTCCATTCAGTTTTTAATATTTCAGCGCCTTTGACGGATTCATTAACTTTGACAGAGATATCCGAATTTGTTTCCATAGCCTTAGATACAGTAATTCCGCCTTCTACCTGCAATCCCTTTATTATACCGACCATTTCGTATTGAGCCATTACAATAGCCGCGTTTCTGCTTGTTGACATTTTTTGTGTTTTATTGTCAATTTTTTGGTCTGCGGCGCCTATGCCGATAGATTGAATAAAATCACTGCCCTGTGTTTCTCCCCCCATTGTTTGCTGCAATTCTCCGCCCTTAACATGGGTTTTAATCCCCGAACCGCAGCCAATCAGATTGATACTTAAAACAAAACCAGCCAGAACAACCAATAAATTTTTCATCTTTTTTCCTCCTCGTGTTAATTTAAATAAATTTTATTTGAGGATCCCTCCGTCATTCCCGCGCAGGCGGGAATCCAGTCTTCTTATTGCTGGTTCCCCGCTTTTGCGGGGACGACGTCTGGATTCCCGCTTTCGCGGGAATGACGTGCGTCCTGATGACCCTCGTGGCAAAAACGTTTCACCTTGACTATTAAGATTCTACACCTTAAATAACAAGTGTCAAGCCTTATCCTTCGAATGAAATTGATTTCCGTGTTTCTTTTTTTGCTGAACGTAGTTTTTTATCCCGCAGCATTTTTTCTTTGGCTCGTTTTGATCTTTTTCTTTTCTGCCTTCTGATTTTTTCAATTCTTTTTTGTGTTTCGCTTTTTTCTTTAAATAGTTGATTTTCGATTTTTTCAAGAAGGAGGCGCCTCGCGAAAAACCGGTTTAGATTTTGAGACCGTTCCTTTTGTACTTTTACTTTGATGCCTGTCGGAATATGTTCGAGATACACGCAGGTCGAGGTTTTATTTACATTCTGGCCGCCCTTGCCGCCCGATCGGATAAACTTTTCAATTAAATCCTTTTCCTTAATTCCCAGTTTTTTTATTTGCTCGGTTAATTTTTTTTCTTTTTCAGAACTCACGCTAAAGAAAGACATATTTCGCGGCCCCTTTATCGACTTCTACAAAGCACTAAAATAAATATCTTATCCCATTTGAGGGAGTAAATCAAGTTTTTTGTTGAAGTAGTTGCAATTTCAGGTAAAATATGGTATAATTTACGTGTTGGAGAGTATAAATTAGGAGTAAAAATGATGAAAGGAGAAAGTAAATTAGAGCTTATTATAGTGTTAGTTTTTTTAATTGTAGTTCCGTGTAATAACAAAACAGTTACAACCACGGGAATCAATGCTATTCGTACGATAGAAGTAACCCCTGCGGACACATCGATATGTATTGGCTCGGCAAAAAAGTTTACTGCTGTCGCGAAAGATGCCGCAGGAAATAAATTAGATATCCATGATTTTAGATGGGAATCAAGCGATAAAAATATAACTGTGATAAACTCCACAGGCATGGCAATAGGGATAAATGCCGGGCAAGCAATGATTACAGTTTCTCATGGATATAAGAGTTATTATTTTTCGGTAACCGTATATGATCGTGCGCCGGATTTTACGTTAAAAGATATTAACAGTAAAAATATAACTCTTTCAAGTTTATTCGGAAATGTGATAATACTGAATTTTTGGGCAACATGGTGCGGTCCTTGCAAGATAGAAATACCTGCTTTTGTTGATCTTTACAAGACATATAAGGATCGGGGGTTGGTTGTTATTGGAGTAATAGTTGGGGATACGGAAGCAAACGTTAAAGCTTTTATGGCAAAGAGTGATATAAATTATCCAATATTAATGGGTGATGGCGCTATTTGTGATTTATACGGCCGTATTAAAGGTGTTCCAACTACATTTATTATCAACAGGCGGGGAGAAATAGTTGAAAAATTTGTCGGTTCGAGAAGTAGAAATGTATTCGAGGAAGCGATTAAAAAATTGTTATAATAAAAATATCAAAATTTCGTAAGTATATCCAATATTTCTTTGTATCTATCCGCTGTCTTTTTTGTAATCTCCGGAGGGAGCTCCGGGCCCGGCGGTGTTTGATTCCAGTCTAAGGTTAATAAATAATCCCTAACAATCTGTTTGTCAAAACTATCCTGTCCTTTCCCCGGTTTGTAATCTTTAGTTGACCAGAACCGCGATGAATCAGGAGTGAGAAGCTCATCAATAAGAATCAGTTTATCGTCATGTATCCCAAATTCCAATTTTGTGTCCGCGATGATTATTCCCTTTTTTTTAGCCAAATCAAGGCCTTTTTTATAAATTTTTATACTCACGTCTTTGAGTAATTCAGCGATGTTTGCCCCGGTAATTTTTTTTGTTTCATCAAAACTTATATTTATATCATGTCCCTCGTCAGCCTTTGTGCTCGGCGTAAAAATGGGGTCGGCAAGTTTGTCGGATTCTATGTATCCTTCACGGAGCTTTATTCCGCAAATTGTTCCTTTTGATTTATATTCTTTCCATCCCGAACCGGAAAGGTAACCCCTGACGATACATTCGACGGATAAAGGTTTTGCTTTTTTGACAAGCATGCTCCTTCCTTCCAGGATATCTTTATATTTGTGCAATATTTTGGGATAGTCTTTAACTTCTGTGGCAATAATATGATTTTCAATTATATCCTTCATTTGGTTAAACCAGAAAACAGAAATACGGGTTAAAATTTTTCCTTTGTCCGGAATTCCGTTTGGCAGAATTACGTCAAAAGCGGATACTCTGTCTGTCGCGATAATCAATAAGCTGTTATCCAACTCATAAACATCCCGTACCTTGCCGCGTTTTAAAAATTTAATGTCTTTTAGATCGGTTTCCATTAAAATATCCGACATTTTACCTCCAGATTAAAAATAAGTTATTTCAAGGCTATTTTAAACAAAAACGAAAATAAATCAAGGATAATATTGGAATATATCTTTAAAAGCTATTATAATGATGCAATGAAAGAAGCGGAATTATTAGAAAAAATTCTGGCAGGTGAGCCTTCCGCATTTAAAGAATTATTTGAAACATATAATTCTTTGGTATTTAACGTATGCCTCAAGATGCTGTCAAATAGGGAAGACGCGGAAGATGTTACGCAGGATGTTTTTTTTACGGCGTATAAATCCCTGAAAAAATTTCGGGCCGAATCAAAATTATCAACGTGGCTATACCGCATTGCTGTTAACCTTTCTTTGAATTTTCAACGGAAAAAGAAAATAAACCAATGGCTTTCGCTGGATTTCTTATTGGATAATAAACCGGATGAAATACCACACAGCCCGGAGGTCAATCCGCTTAAAGATTTAGAGAACTCCGAACGTGAACGTATTGTTCAAAATGCCGTCAATTCACTGCCTGAAAATCAACGTGCCGCTGTTATACTTCAACGCTATGAGAATCTTTCTTACGAAGAAATCGCAAAAATTATGAAATGTTCAGTCTCGTCAGTAGAATCATATCTGTTTCGGGCAAAAGAAAATCTTTGCAAAAAACTGGCTCCGATAATTGAGGATTTATAACCGCAGGTTTTTTTAGTCATCTTTGTCTAACTATTGTACGTGCAAGATATCTATGAGAACAATTTAATACAAATCTGTCATTCCCGCGAAAGCGGGAATCCAGATGTGAGTTAATTAATAACCCAACAATGTACTAGATTCCCGCTTTCGCGGGAATGACGCAGAGGATTTACGAATGAACATGAATCACAAGGAAATCCCAAAAAAAGTATTGCTTTATATTGACAACGATCTTCCAAAACCTGAAATTGAAAATATGCGGGAGCATATCAATTCCTGTTCCGATTGCAGAGAACGTTTGAAGGGATTTGAAAAAATCTGGAAATTGGAAGGTGAAAAAAAATTGGAACCTTCGCCGTATATTTGGACAAAGCTGGAGGCGGAAATTAAAGGATATGAACAAAATCCTGTTTTATTTGGTATTTTTTACGTTAAAAGGAAGTTTGCTTATATTTTACAGCCGGTTACAGCCGCGGTTTTGCTTTTTATATCAGTTTTTACCGGATATTTTGGCGGAGCTTTTCTATCAAAAGGAATAAATGGGAATCAAGATATTTCCAATACAGAACAAATTGCAAAGGCATTTTATTTGGATAAATTAGAACCGCAGGAGGAGTATTTCAATGAATAAAAAATGGTTTTTGACAATTGCTGTTTTGCTTACTGTTGTTAACCTTTCAGCTTTAGGGACATTTACTTGCAAACGATGGTGTCATAGAAGGGCAAAGGGGGGCGACGGGTATTTTTATTATCTTAAGAAAGAGCTTAGATTGACAGACAAACAAGTTTCTAAAATGAGAAATTTTAGAGAAAGGTTTAAACCAAGGATGGAAAACTTATCACAGGGGATTAGGGAAAAAAAGGCTGAGCTCGTCAGAGAAGTAATGGCGGAATCTCTTGATACCGTTCGTATTGAGAGTATACTTAGGGAAATGGATTTATCTCGATCGGCAATCCAGCGTGAGGTAGTAAATAATCTTCTGTCACAAAAAGAAATACTTAAACCCGAACAGCGGAAAAAGTTTTTGAGAATAAACCAAAATAAAAGGAGGAGAAACTATGAATGACAAATTAAGGATTATCATTGCTTGTCTGGTTTTATTGCTATCTACGAGTGTAGTATTCGCGCATGGTGAATGTGAAAAAATGAGTGCGCAAAACGGTCCAATGAAAATGACGCGCGGGAATGAAAAAGGATGTATATTCCATATGGAAACGGATAGGATAGTTAAACATGCCAAAGAGATTGGATTGAGTAAAGAACAAATCGCAAAAATTAACGATTTAAAAACGAATTACAAAAAAGATGTAATTAAAAAACAGGCTGAAATAGATACTCTTAAAATTGATAAGCAGGCTCTTGTTAAAAAAGATGACGTGGATTTGGCAGAGCTAAAAAAGATTATTCAGAAGATGGCTGTTTTGGAAGGCGAGAAAGAATATAATTGCATGGAAGCATGCGTAAAAGTTAAAAAAGTATTAAATGATGAACAAAGGAAAAAACTGCGGGAAATGATGAAGATGAGAAAAGATGGCGGAGAGAAACACAAAAAACAAAAGAAACATAAGTCGAAATGACAGGAGATTTACGGATGAAAATAAAAATACTTTTATTGTTTGCTCTTATTTTGTGCGGCACAGGCTTTAAAATATATGCCGAAGACCTGTCTTTGGAAAAGGCGGTTGAAATTGCCCTCCAAAATAATTCCGATTGGAAAATTGCCGTGAAAAACAATGAAAATTCTTTTCTGCAGAAAAGAAAAAGTCAGTCCGCGTTATACCCTTCAGTTAGTTTCGGCAGTGGTTATTCCAGAAGTAACAGAAGCGATGTTGAGCAGGATGCTTATTCTAATTCTGTGAGCCTCAGCCAGAATATTTTTAACCGCAAACTTAATCTGTTGATAAATCAGGCGGATTTGTCTATTGAACAAACTAAGCATATTGATTCCGGAGTTAAACATCAAATTGTTCTGGCGGTTAAAACCGCTTACTATAATATACTGCAGTTACAGTCAAAATCGGATTTTTACAAAGATACATTTATGCGTGATGAGGAGCAGCTTAAGTATTCACGGAATTTGCTGGAGCAGGGGAAAGCGATAAAAACAGATGTTCTTCGGGCAGAAATTACTTTGGAAAAAACCCGGCAGGATTTAAATACAACTCAGAATGATCTTAGGTCAGCGGAGATTACGTTGAATAATTTTTTGAATGTTCCTCTTGGAAAAGATTTTCAGTTTACTTCAAAAGAAAATATAGATGACGGAACCCAAAAAATATTAACGGAACATTTTGAGCTGGAGGAATATATCGAGAGGGCGAAAAAAAATAATTATAAATTAAAAATAAAAGATTATGACAGGAAAATCTCAAAGACAAGTATTGATATTTCCCGGACTGGTTATCTGCCTGCAATCGGCGGTTCGGGAAGTTTAGGCTGGAGTGACAACAAGCCTCAATTTAATAATAGGGATTGGCGGGTCGGGGTTAACCTTTCATGGACGATTTTCGATGCCGGTTCGACCAGGACGTCAACCCTCCAGGCGGAAACAATTAAGGATAAAACTGAAGAAGAATACCTGAAACTTGAGAAGCAAATTCTTTTAAATATCCAAAAAATTTACAACGACCTGGAAAATTTAAGGATTTCGCTTGCGATAAGCAGAAAAAGTCTGGATCTGGCCACAGAAAATTATAGCATTGTTGAAATTCAGTATAAGAACGGCCTTGTCTCAAATTTGAATTTGGTAGATGCCGAAGTTATTTATACACAATCAAAAATAAATCTCTTAGACGCGTATTACAATTATAAAATCAAGTTGGCTGAATGGGAGGGAGCAATCGGTGAAGAAATTTAAATGGATAACAGTTATTGTCATTATTGCCGGAGTTATTTTTTTAGCAAACAAATTTTTGTTTAAAAGTAAATCCAACAATAAACCTCAGGAAAACACATTTACAGTTAAACGGGGAGATATTATTGTCGCGGTTAATGTGACTGGGACCATTAAGCCCCTGAAAGTGGTTGAGCTTAAATCAAAAGCGAGCGGCAAAATAATTAATATGCCTGTTGAAAGGGGTGATTATTTAAAAGAAGGAGAGCTCGTTTGTGAGATTGAGAAGACTTTTACCCAACCGGCTGTGGAACAGGCAAAGGCGGAGCTGGGCGCTTCAATTTCCAGATTGGAAAAAATAAAGATACAAATCGAATTTGAAAAGCAAGATAACCTGCGTCAGGTGAAGAGCGCTGAAAACAGTTTGGCGTTAGCTAATCTTAAACTTACTCAATTGGAAATCGGTTCCCGCCCTGAAGAAATAAAACGCGCGCAATCCAACCTTGAAAAAGCGAAATCGAATCTTGACTTAGTTCAGGATCAATATGACAGGTTGTCTAAATTAAATGAAAAAGATTTTGTGTCAAGAGATGAATTTGAATCTCAGAAGGCAAAACTTGAGTCGGCAAAATCAGATTATGAATTGGCTCTGCAAAGTTTAGAGCTGATAAAACAACCGTCTACAAAAGAGGATCTGGATATGCTGAAACTTCAGATAAAGCAGGCCGAACTGGATTTTTCAAAAGCGCGGCAAAATATACTGGCGGAGAAAGCGAGAGCACAGGATATTATTATGGCGGAGGCGGATATTGTTAAACAGAGGGTAGCTTTAAAACTGGCGGAAGATAATCTTAAAGATACAAAAATTACCGCGCCGATATCCGGCACGATTTTGGAAAAGAGCGTGGAAGAAGGACAGGTTATATCATCGGGTATGTCAATCAGTTCTACAGGCACGACTATCGCGAAAATGGCGAATCTTACGAAGGTGTATATTGACGCGAATGTGGATGAAACGGACATTGGTAAAATTATGATACAGCAGCAGGTTAAAATTGTAGTTGATGCCTTTCCCAAGGAGGTTTTTAAGGGTGTAATTATAAGGATAGCCCCGGAAGGTATAATAGTGCAGAATGTTACTACGTTTGAAGTAATCGTGGAGATTAAAAATCCAAGTACAATTCTTAAACCCGGTATGAACGCGTCGCTGGAGGTGATTTCGGCCGAACATAAAAATGTTTTATTTATTCCTAACGATGCGGTTAAATTAAAAGATAGAAAAGAAATAGTAAATGTAATTCAAAAGGAACAGCCTGTTTCCCGCGAAGTAAAAACCGGGATTAGCAACTGGGAATTTACTGAGATTGTATCAGGTTTGGAAGAAGGAGATATTGTTAGTAAGTCTGAGTTAAAAGGTTCTGATAGTACCAAAAGGCCTACAAGGGGTTTATTTGGGGGTAGACGTTAAAAAATCATGATAAAAGTAAAAAATTTTACAAAAATATATAGAACCGGGAAGGTTGAGTTTAAGGCGCTTTGCGGGGTTGATTTAAAAGTTGAAGAAGGCGAATTTGTGGCTATTATGGGGCCGTCAGGTTCGGGAAAATCGACTATGCTTCATTTGCTTGGATTTTTAGACCGGCCGGATACAGGGGAATATTTTTTTAACGGCAAAGATACGTCTAAATTAACTGAAGATGAATTGGCATTTTTGCGGAATCAGTCGATAGGTTTTGTTTTTCAACAATTCCATTTGATTCCGAGATTAACCACCCTTGATAATGTTAAACTTCCTTTAATTTACGGCGGCCGCAAACATTTATTCAAAAATGCGGACACAAGCCTGGAGGATGTGGGTTTAGGGGATAAAAAAACAAGTTATGCCAATGAATTGTCAGGGGGACAGCAGCAGAGAGTCGCGATTGCGCGGGCGCTGGTTAATGATCCCGTTATAATATTCGCGGACGAACCGACCGGAAATTTGGACACAAAAAGCCAGGAAGAAGTGATGGAGATACTTAAAAGCCTGAACAAAAAAGGTAAAACTATTGTTATGATAACCCATGAACCGGATGTTGCCCGTCACGCGAAAAGAATTATACGGATGCGGGATGGAAAAATTGTTTCGGATGAACCCAGCCCTTCAGAAGAAAATAAAAATCCCCCTATTTCCCCCTTTGTAAAAGGGGGACTAAAGGGGGATTCTCAGAAAGTAGGTTGGGTTGAGGAACGAAACCCAACAATGATAAATGGCAAATCACGAGCGACGAGCGACGAGCGACGAGCGACGACAGGTGTTGGCAATGCCGAATTCCAAGATCATCTACGGCAGGCCATACAGGCGATTCTCTCTCATAAAATGCGGACGGCCCTTTCAATGTTGGGTATTTTGATCGGAGTAGCCGCGGTTATCGCGATGCTGGCGCTCGGGCAGGGAGCCAAAGAGTCGATCGCGAAAAGACTGGCGTCTTTAGGTTCAAATCTTTTAATGGTAAGGCCTGGTTCAGCGAGGTCTCATGGCGTGGCTATGCAGGCGGGTACTATTACACGTTTGACCTTACGGGATGCTGAAACAATCGCGCAGTTATCGCTGTTAAAAGGGGTTTCTCCATCGGTTAACGGCCGCGGGCAGGTTGTTTTTGGAAACAAGAACTGGAATACTCAAGTCAGGGGAGTTGGAGAAGATTATGCCGAAATGCGTGCGGCCGTACCGGTAAAGGGAAGATTTTTTACAAAAGAAGAACTGATAAGCCGGCAGAAAGTGGCCGTTGTGGGAAAGACTATTGTCAGGGAACTTTTTGGAGGAACCGATCCGATTAATAAAATCATAAAAATAGACAGCATAAACTTTCATATAACTGGAATTTTGCCTGAAAAAGGGGCCTCGGGGTGGGGGGATAACGATGATGTAATAGTTATTCCGGTTACTACAGCGATGTACCGGCTCTTTGGAAAAGAATATGTAAATTCGATCGATGTTGAGGTAAAGGATGCAGCTTTAATACCTGAAGCGCAGGATTTAATAAAAAAGCTTATTATTAAACGTCACAGGCTTGGTAAAAAAGATAAAAATTCCTTTTCAATACGTAATATGGCTGATATTCAGGAAGCGATGCAGAGTACCACAAAAACACTCGCCTGGCTTTTAGGGTCAATCGCCACAATATCGCTTATAGTCGGCGGGATCGGCATTATGAATATAATGCTTGTTTCAGTAACGGAACGGACAAAAGAGATTGGCCTTCGCAAAGCCATTGGAGCGAGAAGAATTGATATAATGACACAGTTTTTAATTGAGTCTATTGTTATGACATCATTGGGTGGAGTTTTTGGAATTTTGTTTGGATGCGGAGTTTCAATAGCGATGGCTAAAATGGCCGGATGGCCGATAAGTATTTCAACTTTTTCAATAATCCTTTCAACTACTTTCTCCGTCGGTATCGGCATAGGTTTCGGACTCTGGCCCGCTAAACAAGCTTCACTGCTTAATCCTGTCGAAGCGCTGAGATATGAGTAATCATAAATTGACGGAATGAAAATGACGTATATCTGTCATTCCCGCGAAGGCGGGAATCCATATATTGTCTAAGATGCTAGATTCCCGATAAAAGCATTCGGGAATGACAAAGAGAATGCAAAATGCTTCAAGTAAAAAATCTTTCCATAAACTTTTTTTTAGATGAAGGGGTTCTTCCCGCGGTTGAAGGCGTGAGTTTTCAAATTAGAGGAAAAGAATCTGTGGGATTAGTAGGCGAGTCAGGCTGCGGGAAGAGTGTTACAGCCTTGTCTTTATTGAAATTAATTCCAAGCCCTCCGGGGGAAATTGTTTCCGGCGAGATTTGGTTTAATGGCGAAAATATATTGGAATTTAGTGAAAAAGAATTAACAGCCTTTCGCGGAAACAAGATTTCAATGATTTTTCAGGAGCCGATGACCTCTTTAAATCCGCTTTTTACGATTGGCAATCAGATTGAAGAGAGTTTTTGGCTGCATCGCAAAGAGCTGAACAGAGAAGAAAGAAAAAAGGAAACAACAAAGTTGTTAAGGCTTGTCGGGATTCCTTCACCTGAACTACGTTTAAGTGAATATCCTCACCGGCTTTCAGGCGGTATGCGCCAGCGTGTGATGATCGCGATGGCCCTGGCATGCCAGCCTGACCTTCTAATTGCCGATGAGCCAACCACCGCGCTTGACGTAACCATTCAGGCCCAAATTCTGGAACTTATCAAGGAGTTAAAGCAAAAATTAAATATGTCCCTCCTTTTGATTACACATGATTTAGGTGTGGTGTTTGATGTGTGTGATCGGGTGGTTGTTATGTACTCGGGAAGAGTCGTTGAAGAACAATTGACCGAAAGTCTTTTCGCGAATCCATTGCATCCTTATACAATAGGCCTTTTAAAATCATTGCCTAAACTTGGAGAACGGAAACAAACCGGAAGATTAGAGACGATTCCCGGCAATGTCCCGAATCCGTTGGAGAAAATTTCGGGCTGTAAA